>NZ_JBFRDK010000021.1:0-53496 GCF_052113545.1 Paenibacillus sp. TAF43_2 | reverse complement strand
CATAGAATACGTCCGGTGTTTTGCCCGATGCAACCAGCGTAGACAGCTTCTGATTGTATTCAGCAGGCGGCACGCTTGTGTACTCTACCTTTACGTTCGGATATTTCGTTTCGTACGATTTGATCAGCTTCGTAAATATATCTTTCTCCTGCGGACTGCCATGACCCATAAACGAAATCTTTACTTTTTCTTGCGGTGCGTTTGTTGCTGCATCACCTTTATTCCCCGTGTTTCCATTTGTAGCAGTGCTGTTGCCATTTCCACCTGATGAACAAGCCGATAGCAGCATTCCAAAGCATAATAGCATTACAAGTCCAAGCTTCGCGGATRATTTTCTATTCATTTCGTTTGACGCCTCCCTTTTTTTGCAAGCGCTTCCTTGATGAACTCATTCTAGATTATATTGTTATACTTTTAAATACTCTATTTAGTATAAAAAATGAGAAATAATCTTCTTTCAACTAATGCTTCACCTTAAAAAGCAGTCTATAACCCCATTTTCAAACGAAAACTTCTGCATTTTCATTCAACTTCTATCATTCCAGCGTTTTTAAAGCACAGGATATACTAACTTTAGTATATATTTAAATACTAATATATTCTATAATCCGTTTTGAAGCGCTTACAAAACAATAAGAGGAGATGGTTTCACATGTTTGTCCAAAGCAAGGTTAGAATAACCGCTTTATGGATTGGCTTGCTTCTTATAATCAGTATACTGCTCCCTGGTTTTCAAGCATTTGCAGCCCCTGGATTAGCTTGGCCCTCAAATACCGCAACCGTATTCACACCTCAAAACGGCGGAGTATGGTATCCAAGGCTGCTAAAGCTGAACAATAACGATATTTTAGCCTCTTTCGATACGAATGCAGGCGGGGGCAAAACAAGAATTATGCTTTCTCGCAGCACGGACGGCGGTCATACCTGGTCTCCTGCTATACAAGCTGCAGCTGATTCCAGCGGTGATGTAGGTAATGGCCAAATGCTTCAGTTGCCGAATGGCGAGATTTGGCTTTCGTACCGCCTTGTTGTGCAATCCGGTTCGATTTATAACACTTACCTAAAAACCAAAAAAAGCACCGATGGCGGCAGCACCTGGTCAGATTTAACGAACGGCCAAATCGGCTCTGCCACAGCAAACTCGTTCAAAGGATTATGGGAGCCGCATCTTCAGATGCTTGGCAATACAATAGCTGTATATTATGCAGATGATGGTCCTGCCACTGTAGGCAATACAGGCCTTCAGAAGCTTATTATGAAAACATGGACCGGTAACGGCTGGAGCGGCGAAACGATTGTCAGCGACGGTGTTGCCGCAGGCTCTAGAGATGGAATGCCAGTTATTACCCAAATGGCTAATGGCCAATACATCCTAGTGTTCGAAGCGACCGACGTCGCAGGTCATCCTTTTGTTATCAAATATAAAATATCGTCGGATGGTTATAACTGGAACGTCCCTCGTCAAACCCTTTATGTTCCTTCCAAATCCGGAAAAAAAGCTGGTGCGCCTTTTGTTGTTAAGCTTGGAGATGGCCGCTTGCTTGCTTCTTTTCAAACGGACAATGACAGTACGAATACCGGCGACGCATTCTCCTCCATGTACACGATGATTAGCGCAGACAATGGTGCAACTTGGCAATATCGGACTAATATTTTCCCAGTAAGCGACTCGACCAGCTCAAATTGGAATGCCTTGCTGCCCATAGATTCTACTCACGTCCTTGCAGCGACGAGTGCAGACTATCCAAGCAGCGGAGTGTATATTCGATTTGGTCATGCAGTTACACCATCGAACACAAACCTAGTAACAAATTGGAGCTTTGAAACGGCAAACGTAAGCGGCTGGACGACATTTGGCGATGATTACCCCGCTCGAATTAAAGTACATGGCACAAACGATGGTGTCGGTGTACCCGCCGCCCAGGGCAATTATTTTATCGGACTAGCCGGAACGAGCGGACCTGCATCGGCTTATGTTGGCCAAACGATTAGCGGACTTGATAATGGCAGCTATACGCTGCGTGCGTATATGCGGAGCAGCGGCGGGCAGAATTCTTGCGTAATGGAAGTAAAAGATTTTGGCGGAACGTCGCGGCAAACCAATTGCCCCGTAACCACAGCTTGGACGCCTGTTACACTCTCGAACATCGCAGTTGTAAACGGCCAGGCAACCATTGGCTTTTTCACATCAAACAGCCAAGCGAGCCAATGGGTCGATATTGACCGGGTTGAGTTTACTCGCAACGATGTTTACAATGGTGTCGTTTCAGGTGGTGTATACAAACTTATCAATACAAATAGCGGCAAAGCGCTTGAGGTGGATGCTTGGGGAACAACGAATGGCTCCAATGTGCAAATCTGGACGGAGGGTGCGAATCAGGCAAATCAGCTCTGGCAAATTACGCATGTCGGGGGCGGAGCATACAAGCTCATTAACACGAACAGCGGCAAAGCGCTTGATGTCAGCGGGGCAGGAACAGCTAACGGCACCAATGTTCAAATCTGGGATTATGCGAACTCAGATAATCTGCATTGGAAGATCATCGACACAGGGAGCGGTTACTTCAAGCTTATCCACTCACTCAGCAATAGGGCGCTGGATGTCGCTGCTTCTGGCACAGCCAACGGTTCAAACGTTCAAATCTGGGATGATCTCGGAAACGGCGCCCAAAGATGGAAGCTTGTTCGCGTTAGCTGATGGGGCAACCCCTGTTTTTTTAGCATAAAAAAGAATTCAATACATGGGTTGGTTGGCCAAGAAGGTAAAAAGCTTATCGGACATTTCATCACCGTATTAACGGATCTGTCCTACCGTGGTCTTTCCGGCATCAACTAACTAAAATAAGTCACTTTTCTATCCTCGAAGCGTTTGGAAGTTGAATCCTGTGTAATTGTGTAATATGAAGGATTTCATAAAAAGTAAGCCATGAAGTAAATACTCATCTCGCAGAAGCTGCCTAAACCATTCTAGAGAGGAGTATTTATTCATGGCTCCATTTCAGTTTACACTAAGTTTAGGTCACCAATGATGCATCCAGCTGATTATCGAAGAGTCTCGGGACGCAGGCGTAACAGTTAAAGATGGCGTTTCACAAATAAGCATGGACTTCGCACCTTTGTAAAAATTGATCTAGAAAATAGCCTTATTTTCTCTCATCACCCACGATAATGCTCAATATGAGCCAATTCAGCAAAAATAAGGCTAAAATATAGTTCTATTTTCATCAAATGTGCCCTTTTTACCAGAATAGAGCTAGAAAATAGCCTTATTTTTTCTCATCAACCTCGATACTGCTCAATATGAGCCAATTCAGCAAAAATAAGACTAAAATATAGTCCTATTTTCATCAAACGTGACCTTCTCACCAAAATAGAGCTAGAAAATAGCCTTATTTTCACTCATCACCCACGAAGAAGCTCAATATGAGCCAATTCAGCAAAAATAAGTCTAAAATATAGTCCTATTTTCATCAAACGTGCCCTTCTCACCAAAATAGAGCTAGAAAATAGTCTTATTTCAGCTCCCTCATAGTCAGGCTGTTTTATGATAACCACTGCTTTAAATAAAGCAATGGCAGTCTCAAAAGCAGATAAACTGCTTTTGAGACTGCCTCTTTTTGTTAAACAAATATACTCCATATGGAGCTGACTCACTACGTGATCAGCACCATTCCCATACTCCATGCCATTACACTCACTCTATATCTCCCGTCAAACTACTCCTCATAAATCATTTTTCTCGTCATACCGCCATCAATAGTGATGTGGGTTCCGGTTACAAAATCATTTTGAGGGTCTGTTAAATATAGGCATGCCCGTGCAATATCCTCCGGTTTGCCTACCCGCTTAGACGGATGCTGCTCATGATCCTCTGGGCGCAGCTTGCTGTAATCTCCCGTTTCGATCCAACCTGGACATATTGCGTTAACCGTAATATGATCTGGGCCGAGCGAAACCGCCATCGCGTGGGTTAGCGTGAGAATCCCGCCTTTGGATGCCGCATAGGCTTCTGAATTCGGTTCCGACATCATTGCTCTCGTTGAAGAAATGTTTACGATAGCCCCACCGCCGGTTGTCCGCATCAACTTGGCAGCCTCACGCGAGCAGACAAACGTCCCGCGCAGGTTCGTATTCACAACGCTATCCCACTCATCAATGGATAGGTCGTATGGCGACTTCCATATGCCAAACCCCGCGTTGTTTATGACGATGTCTAATCTCCCGACAATCGTTTCCAAATCACGCAGCATTTTAATAATGTCATCAGGGTTGCTCATATCGGCAGAAAGGGATAAAGAATCATAACCTGCCTCTTGCAGCAGCAAGCCAGTCTGCTCCAGACCTTCTTCGTTTTTATCCACTAATACAGGCAGTGCTCCTTGCTGCGCATAAGCTAGTGCAAGCGCTCGTCCAATACCAGCCCCAGCGCCTGTTATTAGTACAACCTTATCCTCGTATGCTGCTTTCATTTTGGATGCCTCCTTAACGTGCCCTTTTACCTAAAGAGTTTAAAGCAAATCGAAGCAAAATGAAAATCCAAACCGCTTACCTCCATCAAGAGGACAAATACAGCAGCTTCACGAAATAATAGTCAACGGAACAACGGCAGGATTCTTTAGAAAATCTGAAAAATGGAGCTGATCCACCTGAACACTAAAGCTGTCTTTTTCGATTTATTTGAAACGTTGATAACTGAATTTACGGATGGCAAGCGCACCATCAATAGATCCGCGGACGATGCTGCACTTCTCGGCATGAATCATGGCGATTTCAAGAAAGAATGGCGCAAACGCCAAGAAGCAAGAATGACCGGACAATATGTTAACTTCATTGAAGTGATGAGAGACATTTTGGAGAAGCAGAATTTGCCTTACAACGAACAAATAGTGGAACACTTGTATCGAACAAGAATCGATGAAAAGCAGGCTCCATTGTTAACGATTCAGCCAGCTGTTCTTGCCATGCTGAAAGAGCTGCAAAGCAAGTACATAAAAATAGGGCTTATTAGCAATTGTACAGAAGAAGAAATTCGCCAGTGGAAAGCTAGCCAGCTCGCTCCCTACTTTGATGATGCCCTCTTCTCATATGAAGTTGGCTTAGCCAAACCAGACATTCGTATATATCAATTAGCCTGTGAGCGGTTAAACGTATCACCCGAAAATGCGGCATTTGTAGGCGATGGCGGTTCTAATGAGCTGGATGGCGCATGCAACGCTGGCTTAAAAGTTTTCCATGCCTTTTGGTTTAATACCTATATAACAAGCCATTACACGAAGCTGCTCCATCCTGATCATTTAATATCTCATTTGCCATAATAAAATAGAAGCAAAATAGATACTTTGATGACTCACAGCTACTGCTCTGAGTTTATTTCATCCAATCGTATGGATAAAAGGTTACTGTGGAAGTTGTGGACAAAACGTGTCAAATAATCTGAAAATTTAATTAATATTGTAAAAACAGCTTGAACACCCCTTGTCAATTTTCTCAAAAGCGAATATGATAAAAGCAATCAAAGGTTGTGAATCTTTTCACACTGTATAGCATATTGTGAATTAATTCACGTTGTAAGGGCGGCTGCCATAGCAGACTACCCTCTACACATCCCATAGGAGGCGTTTTTTATGACGATGAACATTGCTGTTATTGGCTGTACACATGCAGGAACTGCTGCAATTAAACAAATGGCTGCACTTTACCCGGAGGCCAACATTACCGTTTATGAACGGAATGACAATATCTCGTTTCTATCGTGCGGCATCGCACTGCATGTTGGCGGTGTAGTTAAAAATGCTGAGCAGCTATTTTATGCTTCGCCCGAGCAGCTCGCTGAGCTTGGCGTGAAGACGCATATGCGACATGATGTGCTTGCAGTAGATACGGATGCTAAACAAATTAAGGTCCGAAATCTTGTAACGGGAGACGAATTTACTGAAAGCTACGATAAGCTCGTCGTTACAACAGGCTCGTGGCCGATTATTCCGCAAATGGACGGCATCGGGCTTGAAAATATCGTTCTTTGCAAAAACTACAACCATTCGAAAGAAATCATCGAGAAAGCAAAAACAGCGAACCGCATTGCAGTTATCGGAGCCGGCTACATCGGTATTGAGCTCGTAGAAGCATTTGAACAGCTTGGCAAACAGGTAACCTTAATCGACAATATGGAACGCATTTTATATAAATACTTGGATCGTGAATTTACAGATGTTACAGAGCAGGCGTTGATTGATAAAGGGATAACGATCGCAACTGGTCAGACGGTTACTTCGTTCAAGGGCAGCGAGGGTCATGTAACGACGGTCATCACGACAGCTGGAGAATATGAAGCAGATCTCGTCGTGCTTTGCATCGGTTTCCGACCTAACACTGAGCTGCTGAAAGGCCAAGTTGACATGCTTCCAAACGGCGCAATTATTGTGGATGATTATATGAGAACGAGCAAAGCCGATGTATTTGCTGCTGGCGACAGCTGCGCCATCCACTATAATCCAACAGGGCAAAACGCTTATATTCCTTTAGCCACAAACGCTGTCCGCATGGGAACGCTCGTAGCCAAAAACCTGATGAAACCAACGGTCAGATATCTCGGAACACAAGGCACGTCGGGCATTAAAATTTACGATTATAACATTGCATCGACTGGTCTAACGGAAACAGGCGCACTTGCTGCGGGAATGAATGTGAAAAATGTCACAATCATTGATAGCTACCGACTTGAGTTCATGCCTACCTTTGAGCAAGTGACTTTAAAGGTCGTATATGAAGCGGATAACGGCAGAATCGTTGGCGCACAGGTGTTATCGAAGGTTGATCTCACCCAGTCGATAAATACGTTGTCGGTTTGCATCCAGAACGGAATGACGATGGAGGAATTAAGCTACGTCGATTTCTTCTTCCAGCCGCATTACAACAAGCCATGGAACATGCTTAACCAAGCTGGCTTGCAAGCTGTATAATTTTATAAAAGCTGCAAGGATGGCACTCCGCCATCCTTGCAGCTTTTTTATTATCAATTAATAAACAAAAGCCGCCCTGTTACAACCGGCTCTTGCTTATTCACTACAAATTATCAGCCGGCGGCTTCCCGAAATGAGGGGTTCCATCGGCGTTCCACGTAAATACCTTGGCGCGGGCGTGACGATTGGGATCAAATAACGGATCGCCTTCAATGTCCTTGTAGCTGCGAGCATGATAGATCAAAATATCCTGTTCCCCATCCTCAGACACGGTGAAGCTATTGTGCCCTGGCCCATATTGACTATTTTCAGGGCAGCTTGTAAACACTGGCGTCTGCGTCTTCACCCATGAGCGCGGATCAAGCAGATCACTGTTCTCCTCAGCAGTCAACAAACCCATCGCATAGTTATGATTGGTGGCGCTGCCGGAGTAGGTCATAAATATTTTCCCGCCCCGCTTCAGGACAGCCGCTCCTTCATTTACCATGAAACCAATGACTTCCCAGTCGAGCTCCGGCTTCGTAATCAATACCTGCTTGCTCTTCAGCGTCCAAGGATTGCTCATCGAAGCGATATACAAATTTGTATTGCCTTGAATGGCTGGGTCTTGCTGCGCCCATACTAAATATTGCTCGTCATTATGCAGGAAGCTTGTCGCATCAAGTGAGAAAGAATCCCAATCCGTAATGATCTGGCCCCTCTCCGTCCACTCGCCCTCAAGCGGGTTAGCCGAATCATTTTCAATAACATACATGCGATGCCTGAATGGCGCATCTGCCCTTGCGGCAGCGAAATATACATAMCATTTTCCAGCGATAAAATGCAGCTCAGGTGCCCAAATATTGTGGCTCATTGGTCCCGAATCGTGTTTTTCCCATACCACAACCTGCTCAGCATCGGTAAGTCCTTCCAGCGTTAGTGCTCTTCGCAGCTCAATCCGATCATACTCAGGCACAGAACCTGTGAAATAATAATACCCGTCTGTATGCTTCACTACCCACGGATCTGCTCGTTGCTCTATTAACGGATTTCGCAGCTGCTTCTGCGACTGTTCAGATGCTTGTGTGCTCATGTTTCTCTCAGTCCTCCAGCTAATATTTCTATTTTTATAAAATAACTTCATCGATTCATTACTATAAATACGAAGGGTTGCACCGGTCTAAATATAAATTGTCAAGGTTTCTCTTTGCATATAAAATAGATAAGATATATCAGAATAACATTTTCATTAACGAATTCGACTTCATATTTTCAATCACAAGCTGTAAGGCAAATCCAATGTTAAAAAATTGAGCGGAGTGAATGTATGAAAATTGATATTTCAGATACTCATTTACCCATCTATGAAGCATTAGCCAGCGATGTAAGGCTTAAAATCATACAGCTGCTTGCTCTGCAGGAGATGAACATCAAGGATCTCGCACAAGCGCTCGAGCTGAGCAGCCCCATTATGACGATGCATGTGAAAAAGCTCGAAAAAGCTGGTTTAATCAGCTCCGAGATGGTTTCCAGCAGTGGCGGAACCAAAAAAATGTGCAAACTTATCACAGATAGCATTGAGATAGATTTCCCGTCAACACGGCGCCCAGCGCTTCGCACTTATCATGAATCCATCATTTCCATCGGCCACTACACCGACTTTGAAGTGGAGCCTACCTGCGGCCTCGCTACGACTGCTAAAGTCATTGGCATGTTCGATGAGCCTCGTTTTTTTCTTGATCCTGATCGCATCAATGCCAGAATCTTATGGTTTAGCAGCGGCTTTATTGAATACAAAACAGCCAACTTCTTATTGAAAAGCGAGAAGCCTACTGAGCTCGAAATTTCGTTTGAAATTTCCTCCGAGGCTCCTTTTGCCAATGACAATTGGCCCTCCGACATTTCCTTTTACTTAAATGACACCAAAATCGGCCTATGGACGAGTCCTGGCGACTTCGGCGGCAAACGCGGAAAGTATACCCCCGATTGGTGGTGGGATGAAATTAATCAATACGGCCTGTTGAAGGTGCTGAAGATTACACAAGCCGGAACCTTCATCGACGGTCAGCAAATATCCGATGTTACTCTTGATGATGTCAACATATTAAGCAAGCAATGGAAATTCCGCATAGCTGTCGAGAAGGACGCTGAAAATGTCGGCGGCGTTACGTTATTCGGCTCTGGGTTTGGCAATTACAATCAAGACATCGTCTTTAAGCTTTATTATGAAAGGAACGAATAAGAGCTAGCGGCGCGAGCTGCTAGCTCTTCATCCCCTTTTTACGGTAAATTTTTCAGCCTAAAGATCGTAATGGATTGTTTCGCAAGCTCCAGCGTAAATGTGTTAGACAACCCATCAACAGCCTGCTCCTTAGGCAGCACGGCCGCAGGCTTCGCAAACGAATTCTCCACACCCATATCCGCTTGGAGCGACAGCTTCGTTCCTTGCGGGGCTATCGTTTTCCCCTTTACTTCAATAGACGCATTCACTGTATAGTCATTGGCATTTACGATTTTCAGAATGATCTCATCTGTCTTCTCATCTCTGCCCGCTATGAAATAAAACGGCTCCTCTCCTTGTTTACCGCCGCGTCCCGCCTCGTACGATTCGCCGCTGCGCATGCGAATTGAAGCAGGCAGTACCGAGCTCGCAACATGATTGCTGAACATTTGCTGCACATAATAGTTCGGAGTCCCGTATACTTCAGCATTGTTGAACCAGATTAAATCCGGCGACCACTGTGTATACCCTTCCTTACCGAACAATGGTGCATAGGAAGCCATAGCTACAACATCAGAATTCCGCTCCAACCCGACCATGAACGCCGCTTCAGCCAGCGCTGAACCGAAGCTGTTGCTGCGTTTGCCGTTATGTGCTGCATATTCGCCTACGAACACTTTCGGCCCGTTCCGATCATACGTATCATATCGATTCRAATTCGCTATAAACCAATCAGGATTCATATAATAATGCTCATCGACGATATCTGTCGGCTTATCCTTCTGCCACTGCCAAGCATCATCAAATATAGGACCAGAAGGCGAAGGACCTGCGGACGCAATAAGTTGAATATTGGGATACTTCTCTTTAATCGCAGCTGCAAACATTTCGTATCTTATAAAATAATCCGTACCCCAATGCTCGTTGCCAATCGCAAGGTAATGAAGCCCAAACGGCTCAGGGTGTCCATTCTTCGCCCGCTTCGCTCCCCATTTGCTCGTTGAAGAACCATTTGCATATTCGATCAGATCAAGCGCATCTTGGATATAAGAAGCAAGCTCCTCTATCTGCGCTACGTCTGACTGACGGAATTGATCGCCCATTCCTGCATTTACGACAGGCAGCGGTTCTGCTCCAAGATCCTCGCTTAGCTGGAAATACTCATGGAAGCCAAGCCCGTAGCTTTGATAATACGGCGTCGTTAAGGCGCCGCCGCCCCACATATTCGTATTTTGCTTTCGTTCGGACGGGTCTCCAATCGAATCCTTCCAATTGTAGCGATTGCCAATTCCATCTCCCCCAACGATACTGCCTCCGGGGAATCTTACGAATGACGGCTTCAAATCAGACAGCATGCGGACAAGATCTGCACGCAAGCCGCCTGGTCTATTCTTCCATGTGGATTGCGGGAATAACGAGATCATATCAACGTCGATTTGGCCGTTACCATTCGCACCCAGTACCAGTCTTCCGTTCAGAGCTGCTTCTGAAGCCGTTATTGTCCCCTTCAGCTTCGTCCATTCCGCTCCCATTTTCTCGGCTGTGATTACCGTTTCGCCTAGCCTTTTGCCGCCATCGTCTTCTAGATAAGCAGTAAGCTTAAGCGCTGCATGGTTGCTGCTTCTTGCATACATCGAGAAATCATATTTCTCACCTTGCTGCAAAGCCATTCCGCCAAAACCGCTATTAACGATTGCAAGCTCATCCTCTTGGGCTGGAGCCTTCACCTGTATCGATAAATAATGTGGATTGTTTGCGTTCAGCGGCGCTTTATCCGCAACTTCTACTGCTCCGTCTCCAGATCCAGCTTTTCTTACTGCCCAGTTCCAGAATGAATCGCCGAATTCGAAGGAGCGATTTTCAATCAATTCTGCATACACGCCGCCATCACCAGCAAAATTGATATCCTCAAAGAAAATCCCATATAAGGTATCACTTACAAGAGCGCCCGTCTGATCCGCTTGAATGGAAATCGCGTAATCCGCTGCCCCTTCCTCCCATATGCGAAGCGGTATTTTTTTCTCCCCCGCTGCTTTTCCTTTGTTGACCATTGCCGTTAACGTTGCTTCAACATCTCCATGTCCGCTTGCCGGTCTAGTAACTGTGCCATCTGGGGCAACTGTTTCTTCATGATCAGAGGACCAGACAATGCTTGTGCCACCCGGTCCACTGCGCGGCAGCTCTAAAGATTCCATAACACGGCTGCTGCTTGGAAGAGATAACCACTCTACCGCAAAAGCAACGGTATCCTGATCGTTCATCCCTTCAGTCCGTTGATCAGCAATTTCATCAACGGATAGAGCTTCGCTATAAATCCGCACCTCGTCTACTTGGCCGGATAAATACGGGTCGACGTCAAACTGCGATTTTCCGATATAGTTGCCTGTCGTGCCCGCCATATCACTCGGCTTGATCGATAGATCACCATTGCGGGCGATTTCATGCCCATTCAAATAAAGAATGCCCGTGCTGCCAGACCAAGTGAAGGCAACATGCGTCCAGCTGTCCGCCGGAAACTCCGTTTCGGTGCTGATGATTTGCTCGCCGCCGCCATTCTTGATCGCAAGCTTCATCTTGCCTGTTTCTGACATCGGGGTGAGAAACAAATAACGATCCACTCCATTGCCGAAATCAAAGATTCGCTGCCACGTTCGCAGATCGTTAATATTAACCCATGCGGATATCGTCAGCTCTTCCAAACCATTCAAAATTGCCGTAGGCATCTCCGCATAGGCGCTTGATCCGTCCAGCTGCAAGCTGCTTCCGAACTTGCCCTCTTTCTGTAGCACGCCGCCGCTCAGCATCCCAGTATTATCATGACCTGATGCGTCCAGCAATTCATTCGGTGAAGCGCTCAGCTCCGACTTCTCCGCATGATCGAAAGTGTAGCGCAGCAGCAAACAATTTTGATAAGCCTGCTGCTCATCTCGCTGGGCTGTTTCCTTTATCTTAGGCTCCTGCCCCTGGCTGAAGACAATCCAGATAACAGCTGCCACCAATACCAGCAGCAATATGGCAGTCAGCTTCTTCAGACGTATGTCAATCAAGCTGCATCTCTCCTACTATTCACCTGCGATACCGGAACGTTCGACGCTCTCGACGAAATAACGCTGCGTGAACATGTACAAAATAAGCACCGGCAGGATCGTTAGCATAACCCCAGCCATAACTTGGTTTTGCAGCGTCGGCGCCATGCCGAGCGTACCTGAGGATACCGAGCTGGATGCCTGCTGAAGATCCAGATTCGCATTGCCGTTGAAGAAAGCCATATTTTGCGCCAGGTTGAAGTATTCTGGAACGAGCAAATACATATTCGGCTCAAACAGGTCATTCCAGTGCCATACGACCGAGAACAGGAAGACAACCAGCATGGCAGGTTTCGCGAGCGGGAACATAATCATCCAGTACGTCCGGAACGCACCCGCGCCATCGATTCTTGCCGCTTCCTCCAGCACATTCGGCAGCGTTCGGTAAAATTGAATAAAGATAAGGACGAACAAAGAGCCTTTCAGTCCGTGTCCAAGCAGCGCCGGAACAACGAACGGCAGATGCGTATTTACCCAGCCCAAGTCGAGGAAAAAGGTAAACAACGGCACAACGATCGTCTGCGGCGGCACAAGAAATGTAAATACAACCATCGCCAGAAACAACGCTTGACCGGGAAATCGGTAACGTGCGAAGCCGTATCCTACAATTGAACAGCTTACGACTTGAAGCATCGCGCTGCCAAATGAAATGATGGAGCTGTTCAGCAGTCCCGGCCAGAAGTTAATTTCCTCCATTGCGATCGAATAATTCGTTAGATTAAACTGCTTCGGAATCCACTGAATCGTAGCATCCGCCACATCCTCCGGCCGCATCAGCGATTTTGATACCATATAAAGCAGCGGATAAACGAAAACAAACGCCAAGCTGAGAATAACGACATAATAGAAAAACGTTCCGATTACGCCGCGTCCGCGCTTTATCCAAGTAATCTTCCAGACCTCTTCCGCTTTGCCTTGAAGGTCGGCATATTTTTCGGTCATGCTAGGTGAATTCATGCCCTCTACCCCCTACCTTCGGTTGCTGACAAGCTTTTGCGGAAGATGAAGAATACGACCGCTAGCACAACCGAAATCACAATAAAGTAAATCCAGCCCATTGCCGAGCCATAAGCGTAATTATTCGTTTTGAACACATTGTTCATAATGTGATTCATAATTTGGTTATCTGTTTTGGTAAACGAGTTGACGACGCTGTAAAGCGTGTTGACGAACAGCATCGGCATAATCATCGGAAACGTAATCTTCCAGAAGCTTTCCCATTTTGTTGCGCCATCACATTTGGCTGCTTCATATAACGCTGGCGAGATTGTCTGCAAACCCGCGATGAAAATCAATATTTGCACGCCCGAATCCCACATGACGAGGGTTAAAGAATCTGCATATTGAAGCAGCGGGTCCAAGATGCTGTCCGGTATAAATGCGTTTAGCTTGCTGTAAAGATCGTATTGATAGAAGATCGGGAGCTGGGCAGCACCCTGCTCCAGCAGCTCCCTCAAGATGGYGCCGGAAGCGATAATAACCGGCAGAAAGAATATGCCGCGGAACAATGTACGGCCGCGAAACGGACGATTAAGCAGCAATGCGCTGAACATCGCAAAGATCAGAATAAGCGGTACCTGCGTCAGCATCGTTGTCAGCGTAGCTTGCAGCAGCGGCACAAAATCGATGTCTGTCGTAAAGGCGGCGCGGTAATGGGTCAAGCCCGTGTAAGATGCCTTTAGCCCTGCTTTCGTAACCTCTAAATTGTTAAGCGAATAATAAAGTGATTTGCCGAGCGGAATGACCATGAACAGTAAGAAACCGACAACCCATATGGAAATGAACGAGTATCCCTCAAAGATGTGGCGGCCTCTCATCGAGAGTCCAAATTTTTTGCCCATGCTCATTTCCCTCCGTTTCGCATGAGATATCCTGCCGCAGGAATGGATAAGCCGTCAACCGTCGCTGAAGCACTGCCATAATTGACAATAACCTTTGTTCCATTCGCATACGTTGTTTGATATACGTTATTGCTCAGCTTCTCATGATCAGCAATCGTCTGATTAGCTATCGCTTTGTAAATAGACTCAAGCTCGTTATATTGCTGAACTGCATCATCAATCCATGTCCTATACTCGGAGCTCCATAACCGATCCTCCAGCGTTCTTTGAAGCTTCGTTGTAGGCTCATAAGTCAGCTCTAGACTAGGCAGCGCACCATACTCTACCATCCGAAGCAGCTCGTTCTGGGCATCATTTCGCAAATTGATCGGATTAGCCGAGTAAGGCACCAGCCCGCGTACCGCAATCTGATAGAAAGGAACCGTCTCGTCATTGTAAATAAAATGGCTGGAATCAAGCGGTGCACCGCTAATCCCATCAATATGTCCAAGCATATAAGCAAATCCATAATCGACTGACGCTCCGCCAGTAGTCTCCCGAATGGCATCCGTTGCTTTCACCCAAGCTGATGCTGTCTCGCCGCGCGTTGTCAGCGACTTCGAATCGATATCGGAGTACAATGTATTTCCCCAAAAGCTAAGATGGACACCAGAGATGCCAAGCTTCGAATAATCCTTCAGCTCTTTGTTCAAATGTTTGCTGATGACACGCTCTGGCTTCATCCAATAATAAAGTCTGCTGTCGTCATTCCATCTGCTTCCAATATAATAGTCCGTACTTGGCGCAACTTCACGATCCATGCCGCGAATGGCGTCCTTTGACTTCTTCATGCCGTCGCTATCCGCGATTGCGCGAGCATAGTTTGCTTCCAAATAAAGCGAAACCCCTTTATTAGCGGCATAGGCGGCAAGATCCTTCAAATCCTTTGCTCCGCCCAGCTTCTTCTCCACTGGAAAGTGATCCGGCTGATCGCCATATAGACCATCATCAGACCATCCGGAAAACGTAAGCTCTAAATTCGCGATTCCTTTTTTCTGAAAAGCATCAATAATTTCTCGCGCTTGATCGAATGTCGTCATCGAAATGAACGTATTGCCAAGCACCTCATCACGCAAAATACCGCCAAGCAGCTTCACCTTAAAGGGAACTGCCGTTTGCTCCAAAGGCTTAACTCCTTGCTCCTCTTTCAGAAATTTGCCATATGCCTGTGCCATTCCTACATAATCAGCTTCCTTGTCTTGAAGCAGTACGTAACGCAGCTGCCGATCGCCTTTGATCCAGTTGCCTTGGAAAAATGGGATTTCACCCGATGTCCCGATGAAAATAACATCGCTCCAGCGGTACACGAATTCCGCCGACGTCCGGTAATAGGAGATCGCGCGGATGCCTGACGGCGTTCCATTAATCTTCGCATCGTATTGACCCTTCGTTACGATACCGAGCGAACCTACATCGTCGCGGTAATTGCCGAATACCGGCAGCGCAACCATTTCTTTTGGAGCAAGCTTTTGCCGCCACATTTGATCAATATCCGTATGTGATTGCGTAACGTAAGCCGGGTCGGCGCCATAGATCATTTCGGAGTAGCCCGCAAAATACTGCGGATGCTTCGCGCTGTATTTCATAAGCGCGCCGGAGCCGTCCGGCAGGAAAATCGCTCCTTCCTCCGTATCCGCAGCAGCGTTCCAGAATGGCAGCGGCTCAATACTTACAAACTTTGCTTTGCCCGCTTCCTTAATGGATGCTTCCGGAATCGACAGCTCGAAGCCTTTCTCATTTAAACGATATTCAAGCGCAAACTCCAGCTTTTCCTTCACGAATTGGAAGGTTACTTTCGCCCCGCCATCAATCGTCTCGATCTTCAGCTTGTTTTCCTTTTCCTTTGCTAAGTATGTTTGTACAGTATCCGAGCCTTCTGTATACTTCACATGAACGGCCGCATCCATAAACTTCTTATTATTAGGCATCGTCGTTCTAGGAAGCTGCGGCGTCCCCAGCCATTCTTTCTTGGTTCGCTTGTCAACGAGGCGAACATTGCCTGTTTTATCGTCGATGTACATCTTGTAGCTGTCATTCTCCGCAATCTGCTTCGTAGCAGATACAGGATACAGCTTCACTTCGCCTTGGTCATCAGGTTCCGTTGTCTCTGCAGCAGACTCTTCTACTGGAGCCTCCGAAGCCGCTGCGGCATCTTCATCCGTGGTCGTCTCCGTCGCAGTCGCAGTTGCACTCTTGCCCGCGTCTTCCTCCGCTTGAACACGGGTTTCGCCTTCCACGCTCCCGAAGTGAGGGAATATGCTGACAACGAGCAGCAATGCCACGATAATAAGCCATTTTCGTTGTTTCCTCATCTCGTCCACCTACCTTCGGAAGTTTATTTCTTTGAACATGTCGATTATAAAGTTAAGGAGTTGATTGATTAAGCCAAACATCAGAATGCCAATAAACCAAATAATTAATATGCCGACGATGCTCAGCACCGTAATCCAGATCATTTTGCCAAGCTCAAAATCATGAACGATTCTTACCTTTAGCAAGAGCAGCCATCCTACCCAGTAAAGAGTAAGATTGATTAAAAACGAATAAATAGAGCTTTCGTCCAGCGCCAAAATATTGGTTAGCAGCGTGATTGGGATAATAAAGATCGCATAAGGAACCAGCGCAAATGCACTGCCAACAAACACTTCCTTAAATTTCCCTTCCCCTTCAAGAATCGCACTGACGCCCCAGTTCGATATCGTCCACGTTACCCATGGCACAACGATCCATATCAGCTCATGCACAAACGAGATCTCATACGTTTCTCTCGTCTCGAACGCATACCCCGTAATTAGAATGGCAACCATTCTCGCGATATAAGCCAGTGCGACGATGAATAACGCTTGCCCCCATTTAATGCGGCCCGGCTCCTGAATATCGTGGTAAAAATCGATCGGGTGCACGAGCACCTGCCGCATCATTTTAAACGTTGCGATCATAAGGCACTCCTCCCTTCACCTGAACCACTTTAGCCGACTTGCGGTCTTTCAGCATCGCAGAAGCTCTGCGCCAAACAAAAGGTATGATGTAGCGCAAAAGCACGATTAACACGATAATGGCTAAACATATCCATGCAAAATGCTCTCTAATATATTCCTTTCGATATTCCTTGAAAGCGACCGAGTAATCATAACGCGATCTTGCCAGCTCAAAATACTCCATAGCTCCCTTATAATTTTCCGCTTTATAGAGAGACTTGCCGATTGCGAGATAGGCTAGATCAAAGTTTGCATTCAAATGCAAAACCTCGTTCCACATTCCCTCCGACTCTTTGTATCGTCCATCAACGAATAACCGCGATGCGTCATGCACCAGATCTGCAAATGGCGTTGTACGGAACAAATCGATGCGATTGCGTCCTTTATCGACCACATACACCGTGCCGTCTGCTGACTGATCAAGGCTTGATGGCGTGATAAACAAGCCGTTCTGATCGCCGAGCCCTCCGAACACGAACAAGAAATTTCCGAGCTTATCGTACTGATAAACTTTGCTGGACTGAAGGTCAAGTGYGGTGATAACACCGTCCTTATCTACAGCAAGATCAAGAAACGACGGTACTTCGAAAGGGCCAGCATCAAAACGTCCACCGTACCTTTTAGGAACAATATTGAGCGTATCCACACCCACAGGCGATAAACGCTTCAATTGGTTCATTTCTGTTCCAAGTGTGGACGTGTAGACGAAACCTTCCTCATCCTGCACCGCATTGGAGAACTCGAGCGGCTTAACGACCGACAATTTTGCCTTCTGCTCCTCCGTTGCAACGAGCTTAACAAACAATCTGCTCCAGCTGAAGCCTACATGATTCGCACCATAAAACCCTTTAAATTGCCCATTTGGATCAATTTGAATGAGGCCCTGTGTGTTTCCGTCACTCACGACAAACATGTAATTCCGCTTATCCACGAGCAGCTTTGATGGAGAATACGAGAAAGTTGCTCCAAGCAGCGGACTTTCAGGCTTGCCGAACTGCTTCTGGAATTTCCCGTTTTTATCAAAAATAGCGATTCGTTGGTTTTTGGTATCCGCTACATAGATGGTTCCATCCTGCTTCACGTAAACGCCTTTTGGCTCGTTCAGCTTGCCGTCGCCTTCTTCGTCGCCGATAATGTTCAGCACCTCATGCTTCACATCCAAATGGACGACCCGGCTATTTCCTGTATCTACGATATAGATCGTTCCATCGTCAGCAAGGAAAATATCTTCTGGCGAGCTAAATGGTCCAGATGATAGGTTATAACCGTCAATTGAGCTCTCATACATGTACCCGTTGATCGAGTGAACATCTTGACCCAGCTTATTTCTCGTATACCCTTCATAAGGAGAGGCGGCGAACGTTTGAACAGGTAGAGCTGTAACTAGCATCAGTAAAGCGATAGCTGTACTGACAACGAATCGGAATATCGTAGCCTGCTTCATCCMGGTTGTCCTCCTACTCTTTCAGACCTGAATGCGCCATCGTTTGCAGCACTAAGCGCTGCGTTACGATAAAGACGATTATCGTCGGCACAATCATCAATAAACTTGCCGCGGCAAGCGTGCCGACACGCGCAACCACGCCGTATCCACCGCTTAACGTCTGGATGGCCAGCGGCAGCGACTTCATATCCTGATCGGTCGTATAAACCATTGCTGGGTATGGATCATTCCAGGCTGATATGAAGCTGAATAATGCAAAGGTCGCGATGGCTGGCTTCAGCATCGGCATGACGACAACCCAGAACACCTTCCACTCGGATGCGCCGTCCATGCGTGCTGCCTCCAGCAAGGCATCCGGGATTTGGCGCAAAAACTGCGTCATGAGAAACATCCCTATCGGAGCCGCCAAATACGGCAAAATCATCGCCCAATACGTATTGATCAAACCGATTTTGCTAATGAGCAAATATTGCGGAATTTGCACGACCATCGGCGAGAACATAATAGCAAGCACGACCATGTTGAAAATAGCGCTGCGAAACGGCATATTGTGCTTCGCCAGCGGATACGCTGCCATGGCCGATACGAGAATGCCAAAGCCAACAATACAGGAGCTGATCAGCAAGCTGTTAAAAATAAACCTGGAGAACGGAACGCTTGTCGTTCCCGTTATGAGCAATAGATCGCGAAAATTGACTAATGTCGGATTGTTCACGAAAAATCGCGGTGGAAACAGGAACAGCTCGCTTGTTGGTTTAAAGGCTGTAGATACCATATAAACCAGAGGGGCAAGCATCAAGAGACCGAACAACGTTAGAAATAGATAAAGGAAAAACCCTCCCCAATCCTTCCTGCCTTTCACTGCGCCAGTCATATCGGTTCAGTCCTTTCCTAGCCATTTGAATATGAGACGGTTTAGTCCGATCATCATGACGAACAGCACAACCGCGATCGCCGCAGCGTAACCCATCTCAAACTTGATAAAGGCATAATCGAATAAATGTGTCAAAATCGTATGGCCTGCATAAAGCGGACTCGGCAATCCGACGAGCTGCACGCTCACATCAAACACGGTCAGTGAGCTAACAACCTGAAGCACTGCGCCGAACAGCAATTGCGGCTTTACGGATGGAACTGTAATATAAATGAGCTGCTGCCATCTATACTTAATTCCGTCGATTTCCCCAGCCTCATAAAGATCCTTCGGTACGTTCTGAAGGCCGGCTAGGAAAGCCAAGAACCCTACCCCCATCGACATCCATAGCGAGACAATGATGATCACGGGTACAATCGAATTAATGTTTTGCAAAAATAGATAAGGCTCGTCGATAATGCCCAGCTTCGATGCAAAATAGTTAAGCAAGCCTTTGCGGTCGCCCGCAAACAGGTAGAGCCATACGACCGACATCGCCGTAGCGCTCGTAATGGACGGCGTGTAATAACAAAGCGTATAGAAGAAGCGGTATTTTTGCGGAATTTGGCTAATGAGCCAAGCCAGCAAGAACGCCATTACATAGCCGACCGGCCCTGTAATGAACGCAAATTTCAACGTAATGCCAATCGCCTTAAGAAAAATATCGTCGTCGACAAACAACAGCTTGTAATTGGAGAGACCAATAAACTTTGGCGCCTCCAGAATGTTGTAATATGTAAAGCTGAGTACAACCGAAGTGACGACCGGTACGATCGTAAACAAGGTGAACAGGATAAGAAATGGAGCGAGAAACAGGTAGGAAACCCTGTTTCTCTTCATTTCATGCCACAGCAAGGACAATTTGCTCGGTTTGCGGAGGCGTTCCGCTGCCGGAGTGACCACGGTTGCCGCTGAATCTGTGTTCATTTTCACGGGCTGTCGCCTCCTTTGGAAGTTGCTTGACTGGAAGATGCAGGCGCATCATTTAAACCAAATTCCTCGCGCTTCTTGCGCAATTCCTTATCGATTTCCTTAACGCCTTCCTCCACCGCTTCACGCGGTATTTTGCCGTTCAATACGATTTGGTTCCAAATATTCGCGATATGTCTGGTCGTATAGTAACCGCCAATGACAACCTCGCGCTCCTTGAACCATTCCCACTGCTCGAGAATCGCGTTAATATCAGAGGATTGCCAAGGCATCCGCTTCAGCGCCTCGATATTAGCGGTATTCCATCTTGCTTCTACGCCAAGCAGCGCTTCAAGCTCAGATCCGAATCTTTCCTGCGTATCTGCACTCGTCCACCACTTCAGAAATTCCCATGATTGTTCTTTCATGTCGGTATCTTTGAAAATCATGCCCGTTTGCGCGAGGCCGCCGGTTGAACGGTTAATTTGCCCGTCCTCCTGCTCGATGCCCGGCATCGGCTTCATGCCCCACCAGCCTGTAAGCTCCGGCGCTGCAGTAGATAGCAGCACGTAAGTGGAATAGTCCGCCACCCCGATTGGCATTTCGCCGGAACGGAAACGGTTATAGAAATCGGCTTGCTTCGAAATTTTAAAGTTCGTGAACAATCCTGTCCAAAGCTTGAATGCCTTCATCGCCTCTGGCGAATCAAGGTTCGAATATTTACCGTCTTCACGGTAAAACTCGCTGTTTTGCTGGAACAGGAACGGCGCAAACTCATTAATAGCAAGCGCCGGATTATTCGGAGCATGCGGGTAGAAAAAGTCCATTCCGTTTTGCTGCAGGATCGGAATAAGATCCATAACCTCCTGCCAAGTGTCTGGAATTTCAGACTCGGAGATGCCCAGCTGCTGCATAATATCTTTGCGATAGAACAGCATGTTGAAATTTTGATTTTCTGGCAACGCGTAGCTGCCGTTATTATATTTGTAAGGAATAAGTGCACCTGGCCTGAATCGAGCGGCCACTTCATCGTAATCGTCGTATTCCTCCAAGTTGACCAATCCATTGCGCACAGCATAATCAATTGGAATTTCACCCTCTACGCCAAGCGCAACATCTGGCGCTAAACCCGCCGTGCTTGCCAGCAAGAGCACCTGCATCTGCTGAGCCGGAATCACGTTGACATTTACTTTGATGCCTGTTTCTGTGGTGAAATCCTCATCAATCATTTGCTTAATAATGTCGACCCAGTCGCGCCCTCTCGCTACCCAAACGTCCAGCACCTTCTCGTCTTCATACACGTTGCCGATACCGCCGTAGTTTTTCGTGAACGAGCTCGTAAAGTCGTAAATCATCGTACCCGTTCTAGCCAGCCAGCCTGCATCAGGCTTCGGCCATGCCGTATCTGGCGATTTAATGATGAGATAATCAAGCAGCAAGCTCTGCTTGCTCAGCCCATTCACCCATGTCCCAAGCGATGCCTGCAAATCATTGAATTGCAGCATGCGTCCTGGAATGGAGGTTGTATCGTTAGACATGCTGAGCAGCACGTCGCGCGCTTCGTAAAGCGGACTTACTTCAGAGCTGCCCTTGTCAACGCCCAGCTCATAAAGACCTTTGATCGTATCATCGAAGCTCTTGGCCATAAGCTGCAGGCGCGGTACGAGGTTCGCGATATTTTGCTCCAAGCGCCAGTCGCCATTCGGATCGGGGTTCGTACCCGTAACTTGAATAACCTCACGGCCGAGCAGTGACATTTTGCGTGTCGTATCTGTAACCGTCTCGAGCATACGCCCGAGCGCACCAACCTGAACCTCCATTCGAATCGTATGCTTGCCCTTTTCTAGATAATAGAGATAGGGCTCATTGCTCTCGCTGTCGCCGCCAAACTTAGCAACTTGGAACTCAGCCTTATAAGGAAAAGAAATTTCATTCATTTCTTTAAATGGCAGCTTGCCATCAATCGTTACCGTCCGCTGTGTTGGCATTCCGTTAAGAAACCATTGCCCATAACGTGCTCCGATTTCGTACAGTCCGCTTTCAGGCACCTCAATTTCCCATTCCGCCCACTGTCCGCCCGTTCGCCAGCTAGCGCCGCCAAACGTGTTAAGTACAATAGAATCTTTTTTGAATGGTTCTGTTAACGGCTCGCGATCCTCGATGCGCTTCAGCGTCGGATCGGATTTTAAGGTCGACAGCTCGGCCTGTGCCTTAATAAGCTGCCCTGCCGTTTTCTTGTAGCCCTTCTGTTCGTATGTGCTGGCAACCTCGGCGTAAGTTGGTACCTTTACCGGCGAGTAAATGTCAATTTTCCCAATTGCCGCAGGCTCCCTAACCGCCTGAAGGCGCAGCGTATGCTTGCCCTTTGTCAGATAGAAACGAAACGGCTCGTACGTTTTGCCTTCTGCATCACGGAACTCCCGGTATTGCCAACCGAATGTCTCTTCCCTGCGCGGATTGAATTCATTATTCTGATTGTCAAACCATGTTTTTCCGGCTTCCTTCCACATCCTTTGGAATTCCAGCTTCTTCGCTTGGAAAAACGGATATTTTCCGTCAATTTGTAAGCTGCGAACGACGGATGAGCGCTTGCCCTCCATCGCGTAATAGCTCATTCCCATTTGATAATAGCCATCCTGCGGCACTTCAAAGGAATAATCCGCCCAGCTGTCCTCATCTATAAGAGCCAAGGCTTGACCTGACTGGTCACCTAAGCCCGAAACGATTTGTGTTCCTGACTCGCTGATTCCCTCATAATCTGTAGAAGACAGCGTGATGCTGAAATCCGTCGTATCTGACGCTCCTTGTTCACTCCAGCTGTCTGCATATTTATTAAAAGACGGCTCCAGCTTGCTGCTGGCGTCTTCACCTTCCAAAATTGACGATTGATCGATTCCAGCATCCAGCGCAATTCCAGCCATCGCATCATCGTTGTAGCCTCTTGAATTATTCCACCATAAAAAGAAGCAGACTAATGCGGCAATGACAACCAATGTTACCTTATACTTGCTTAGCCAATGAATCACCAAGGAGCACCCCCTTGCCATACTAGCGTAAACGGCTTGCGTCATTTTAAGGCGGCGCAGCAATCGTTTCGCGATAAATGTTAAAACGTATCGTTGTGTTATCATGCCGAATCATCCTTCAATGAAGGATGATTCGGTTTTCTGATAAAGAAAGCAAAATTATTGGGCGAGCTCTTTAATCAGTTTTTCCTTTTCGGCCTTCAGCTTGTTCTCAATGTTTTCTTGCGTTTGCTGAATGGCTGTTTTTGAATCAACGTTTTTATCAAGTGCGGCTAATACACCTTCAACCCATAAAGGCCATGCTAAACCGTCAAGACGAGTAAAACGTCTAATTGGAATGAGGCTGGCAAGCTCATTGTAGAACTTGTAATCCTCTTGGTCGCCGAGGTAAGGATTTGTATGTGACAGGTACCATTCTTGGCTTGTAATATGCTTGTAATCCGGTTGAACCGATTGTTCAATCCATAGTTTCCAAGCTGCTTCGGACGTTGTAATAAATTCTACGAATGCCCATGCTGCATCTTTATTGCTGCTTTGTGAAGGAATGACGAATGTCGATCCGCCCATACCAACGTTAAGTCCAAAAGGCATTGTTGTAGCTTTCCATTTGCCTTTTTGATCCGGGAAGTTGATTTCTAGATCACGTGCGCCGTAAGTTCCCGCTACGTACATCGGGGACTCGCCTTTTTTCACGCGCTGCTTGCCTTTATCACTGTAGATGCCGTCATGCGGAGCAATTTTCAATTGGTTTACTTGTTTTGAAATATCGAGGAATTTTACGAACTCATCCGTGTTGCGAACCCAGTTCATTTCGCTGTCGTAGTATCCAAGTGAATCGCCTAACCAGTGAACCGGTGAATCACGCCATTCCATGGAATACTTACCGTTTGCTTTCAACGTTTGAGCTAATGTGAAGAAGTTGTCTGGATCTTGAATGTATTCGCCAAGCTCGGCTGGATCAGATGGCAAGCCCAGCTCTTCAAAGATGTCTGCACGGTAGTAAGTTACAGCAGGTGTAACATCCCACGGCATACCTAGCAATTTGCTGCCGTCAATGGACGACCAGCGGTTCCAGTTATACTCCGATACTAGGCTTTGATATTTGCCAGCATCATATTGCGGTTGAAGCAAATCCTCCAGCACATTTCCTGTGCTATAGCGTGTAAATTGGCCTTGCTCAACAAGTGCTACATCCGGTGCTCCTTTGCCAGCTGCCAAAGTCGTTTGCAGCTTATCATGCAAATCTCCGAAAGGTACAAAAATCGTTTTCAGCTTGATATTCGGATAAACTTCATTAAACGCCTTTTGAAGCGCAGCATCCTTCTCTTTGTTGTCAAGGAACGTCCAGAACGTTACTTCACCTGCAATCGACGGATCAATGGAGGACTTGGCAGCCCCGCCATCAGGCTCAGAATTATTAGCGGCCGGCTCATTTGTAGACGCTTCCTTATTGCCTTCCGTATTCGCAGGCGTATTTTCTTTACCATTATTAACGGTGTTTTTACCTGCACCGCTGGAGCACGCCGTTACGAGCATAATAAGAGCCAACATAAAAATGAAAGTGCTTGTTAACTTTTTCATCTAAAAAAGCCTCCTTCGTAATTTTGAATAAAGCGTTTACATTTTAACCCTTAAACGATATAGTCATTAATGCCTTGCTTGATTATGGTTCATAGCTGAGTAAACAGTGTTTAACATATTTGTTAATCAGAAACATTTTTTTCGCAGGCATCAAAAACGATTTCTATCTTTTGTTTCTCTTGCTGCTATGACTCCCTCTAGTTATCAGCATTGTAAAGCTTAAACAACTCCTGCTTGCTCTCACTGCTCGGCTTCTGTTTTGAATCAAACATAAGCAGCTCTTGACTTAACAGCCCAGTTTGCTTATATTCTAGTTAATTTATTAACCGCATAGCGCGAACCTACATTATTGCATTAAAACATACGTAAACATATTCAGCTCAAGCTTCACCTCCATGAGAAATAACCATTATGTTAATTGATTAATGATTATGTTACATGATTTAGTTTAACACGTATTTTTACGTTTTCAAGTACTAAAATTCGATTCAAGCAAAATTTTCGTTCAACTATTTCCAATGCTGAATCACATTTTTATTTACAATCTGCTTAACACCCGCTGGATTGCCTCGTTTTTCATGTTTAAGCACAAAAAAATCACCCATTTCTGAGTGATTAGCATTTATATAAATATTTAATGTTGATCATTTCTTTACTCTGCTTCAATCGTAAACGGAACAATAAACGTTTTTCCTCCACGCTGAAATTGCCCCCACATTTTATATAAACCCGGTTCAGGGAAACGAGTCGAGAATTCAGCGGTCGGCCCATTTCTGTTGTCATCATTCGGATGGACATGCAGGTAACGGCTCCTATCCTCGCTCAAAATAACAACATGTCCGATAGCCCCTAAGTAAGGCTGTAAATCACTAATCGGTTCTTTCGTTTTTTCGTCGCTTAACGTGAATATCAAATCTGTCTCTTGATCGGCTTTGAATGAGGAAATATTCAAGGAAACAGCAATACCATCAACGGTCTTTGTTAGGTTTTTATCCTTCTTCAGCGGCTCCTGAGCTTGCTTTTCTCCTGACACCTGTAGAAGGGACGTGACCGTCATCTGCGGAGAACCTGTCGGAATAAAATCTGCGTACAGCTTATACATTCCACTCTTGTTAAAGGATGCAGCTGCCTCGAACTTACCTTTTCCTTTATACTCCGGATGAATATGCATGAAGTCCTTCAAATCCTCGCTTACGAGAATGAGATGCATGAGCTTCTCATGATTGACATCATATTTTTCAATCGCCTTTCCCGCATGATCATAAAGAAACAGCTCGATATTTGTTTCTTTCCCAGGATCAGGACGCACCGGCGAATAGCGCCATTCCAGCTTAATATCGGCCGCTGACATTTGCTCTAAGTCGTTGTGGCCGCTATGATTTTCCGAAGAATCATGTTCCATTTCATCGCCTTGTGCATTAGCCGTATGACCACGATGCTCATCAGTGACAGCAACATTGCTCACAGCATGCTGGGAATGGTCACTCCCTGCCGGGCTTCCGCAGCCCGCTCCAAGCAAGCAAAGAATTATGATTCCCGCAGTTACTGTCCGCTTCCGATACTTCTTTGTATGCAAAGCCGATTTATTCATAACCATTCACCTCATGCGTTAAAATCTAATCTCATCCATTATTGCCCATCGACCTCAGCCTCAATCCTGCTAACGGACGATAGTATGCGTTATCCCAGTGCTTAGAATATTGTAATAAATAGTACCAAGTCATAGTACCTTGTTATATGATTATAGTAGATATTACCATCCGCTTAAGGAGAGGATCAGATGGATGATTTTAATGAGTATTTATCTACAACTAGAGAGAAATTGTTAAATGAAATATCATGCCTAGATGACGATGAATTCAATCGCACATTTGAAGCTTCAATGTGGAGTATAGCTCAGGTTTGCCATCATTTATTGAAAACGGAAAATTTGTTTAGGAAGGCCATTTTATTCGGGCTTAAGCAAAAGATTTTATCCAAAGCCGAACGTCAGCCTATTGAAATTGTGTTGGATAAGTCGGTGAAGTATCAAGCTCCCCAAATTTCAGAACCTGATTCAGGACCATTTCAAGTATCACAGATCATTCAATTATTAAGCGAATCAAGAATTAAATTAATGGATGTTCTTGTTAAGATTGAGGATAAATCTATTGTGGAGGAAATAGCAGTGAATCACCCGAGGTTTGGCAACTTGCCATTAGATCAATGGATCGAACTGCTATATTTGCACGAGCAGCGGCATACAGAGCAAATTAAAGATTTAAAAGCACTTCTTTAATATAAACATTACATTTATTGCCTTCATAATAAACGAAATCAGAACCAAAAAAAAGAGGGGCTGCATTCAGCCCCTACCTGCTTTATTTTATACGATGTCGTAGCCTTGATCCTCGATCGCTGCTTTTACTGCCTCTATCGTAACCTTCGAATCATCGAAATCGACAGTTACTTTCTTGTTTGCCAAATCTACCTTGCCTACCGCTCCTACATTTGCAACGGCCTTCTCAACCGAACTGACACAATGACCGCATGTCATGCCCTCTACCTTCAATACTGCGTTTGCCATCATTAAAATCCCCTCTCCGTCTATTATTTCATTAGTTTGTTAACGGTTATTAGCAATTCATCGATAACTTCACTTTCGCCTGCTTGAATACGTTCAATTACGCAGCTTCGCATATGTCCTTCAAGCAGCAGCTTGCCGACACTGTTCAGAGCGGATTGTGCTGCGGCAATCTGATTAAGCACGTCATCACAATACGTATCCTTCTCTATCATCGCCTTAATGCCTCTAATTTGTCCTTCAATTCGGTTCAAGCGCTTTGTTAAATTGTCCTTCATTTGTGAGGAGTGATGACTCTTCCGCGGACCATTTGGGTCGCAGCAGTCATCCGGTGGATGGGAATGCTCATGACTCCCATCGATTATTGCTTCATTGTCCATTTCGCATACCTCCATGGGGTATTACTTGATAAATTTATAATATCATACCCCTTAGGGGTATGTAAACAAACTTTTTAATAATGTAAATTTATCCCTTATATTACACTTTTATTCTTTTCTCTATTATGCTACGATCATCCTCGTGTTCATCCTAAACCACATCGAATCGGAGGAATATCAGTTAATGGATTATTATGCACATGTCAAATGGTTTACAGACATCATCGCGGAGAAGCAGCCGCTTGCCGCCATTCTTTCTCCTTTTTTCATGAAGCTGGCAATCATCGTCACCGTTTTGCTCGCCGTGCTAACCAAGTTCCTTCCTGAGTTGTCGAGCTCAAATTTGTCTACAAAGGTGGATCGCCAGCTCGTTAAGCTCCGGCGATATTCCTTACCCATCCTAAAGTACGGCACAGCTGCTGCTCTTCTCATTCAAGCAGCTTCCGGAACACGCTTCGCACTGGAATTTAAGCTTACAGACGGCTGGCATACGATCCTAATGTGGGCTGCAATCATATTACTGCTTATTCCGCGGCATTATGCAACAAAAATTGGTGCGCTTGTGCTGCTCTTTCTGTTCATTGAAACAGGCATTGAAGCAGGAATATTTCATATGCTTGATTATGGTTTTTATTTGGCCATTATCGGCGCCCTGCTGCTCGAGAAAACCAAACTATCTGAATGGGGATTCCCCCTTCTCTATTTGGGAACAGGCTTATCGCTTTGCTGGGTCGCCGTAGAGAAATGGATTTACCCGACAATGGCAGAGGACATTATTATTAAACATCACGTACCCACGTTTGGTTTTGACAACTCACTATTTATCGTCATGGCTGGTTTTATTGAGTTTGTGGTCGGTTATTTACTCGTAATCGGTATTTTAAACCGAATGTTGTCTGTGGTGCTAACCTTCATTTTCATCTCCGCAACGATGCTTTTTGGCATGAAAGAGCTGATTGGTCATTTTATGATTCACATCGTACTGCTTTTGTTTATTATCGAAGGCGCTTGCATCTATAAGAAACCGCTCTCCGTTTATCGCACGACGTTCACGCAAATGGTGTTTGTTCCGCTTAATTTTATTTTCGTACTAGCTACCTACCTCCTCCTGTATTACCGCTTCGCTTAACTCTTATTGGAATCATTCCGGAGCCCACTTTTTTTTCGTGTTTGACACAGCCATAATATTACTTCTATATAGTTAGTAATAGACTCTATTGTGCAGAAAGGATGAATCGTTATTAAAACTATTATTAATTTCGCCCATCGCGGAGCAAGCGGCTATTGTCCCGAAAACACGCTCGCTGCATTCAAGAAAGCCATTGAGCTAGGTGCTACTGGCATCGAAATTGATGTTCAACTAACGAAGGACGATCAAATCGTTATCATTCATGATGAATCACTAATGCGGACAACCGGCTTGAACAGGCTTGTAAAAGATACAGCATACGAGGAGCTTATGTCACTCGATGCCGGCAGCTGGTTTGACCCCGCCTTCCAAGCCGAACGAGTTCCACTTTTAGAGCAGCTTCTTGAGCTTCTCCGTCATTCGGATATCATTTTAAATATCGAGCTTAAAAACGGTATCATCCAGTATCCAGGTTTGGAGCAAAAGGTAATTGACATAGTTCGTGCCTTTGGAATGGCTGATCGCATCATCTTATCCAGCTTCAATCATTATTCGCTCTTGCTCTGCAAGCAGCTGGCGCCTGAAATTCGTACCGGTGTTCTATATATGGAAGGGCTTTATCGTCCTTGGGAATATGCTGCGACGCTTCAGGCTGATGCACTGCATCCTTTCAAATACGCTGTAACGCCAGAATGGACAGCTTCCGCCGCTGCACATGGCATTGCCTACCATCCGTTTACGGTTAATGATGCGGAAGAGATGGAGCGACTCCTTAACGCAGGTGTAGACGGAATCATTACGGATTATCCTGATCGATTGGCTGAGGTGCTGTTAAGGAGAGGGGCATAAGCGGTATGAAAAAAACATGGCTGCTCGGGTTCGGTTTTTTTAGCATCAGCATTACATGGGCGCTTTACAACGCATTCGTCCCCTTTTTTCTCGATAAGTTTTTGACGAGTACAGCGCTGATTGGATTCATGATGACGATCGATAATTACTTTGCTCTTTTTTTGCAGCCATGGATTGGAAGCCGCAGTGATCGCACAAACACGCGCCTTGGCCGAAGAATGCCCTATTTGCTCATCGGCATKCCGCTTGCAGCCTTGTTCGGTGCGCTCATCCCTTGGCACACAAGCTTGCTCACGCTCGTATTGTTTATGGTGCTTATGAATCTGTCGATGAGCTTGTACCGCTCCCCGACCGTCGCGCTTATGCCCGACATCACTCATGACAGCAAGCGTACAAAAGCAAATGGCATTATTAACTTCATGGGCGGCATCGGCTCCATTATCGCTTTCGCAGGAGGCTCGTTTCTATATGAGAAACATCACTCTCTCCCTTTTCTAGTTGCATCCATTTTAACGCTCATTTGTTTAGTCATTCTCTTGAATAACATAAAAGAAAAACGTGATGCACTCTCTTATTCGCCTGCTGAGGAGAAAACAAAAATATCGTTCAAAGAACAATGGAACCGTCCTACGATCTTTTTGCTTGGCGCAATTTTCTTTTGGTTTCTTTCCTATCAAGGCGTTGAAGCCTTCTTTACTCTGTACGGCACAAAGCACTTACAGCTGACCGAAGGCCAATCATCATTCTCGCTCGCCTTCTTCTCACTCGCTTTTGTAGCAGCCGCCATTCCAAGCGGACTGCTTGGCAACCGCTTCGGCAAAAAGCTTATTATCACGTCAGGGGTTATTGGCCTCATCGTTATTTTTGCAGCAATCTCCTTGGCGGACGCGCTGCTCCCGCTTCGTACCTTGCTTATTGTCGGAGGCATCTGCTGGGCGATGATCAATATCAATTCCTATCCGTTTATCGTTTCTCTCGGCAAAGAGCAAAGCATCGGTACACGGACAGGCATCTATTACTTAATCTCTTCACTTGCTGCTATCGCTTCACCGCCGCTCATGGGCGGCTTGATTGATCTGCTTGGATATTCCGTACTGTTCTACTTCTCATCAGGAGGCATGGTTATTGCGCTCTTGTTCCTGCTATGTGTAAAAGACAAAGGTCTCGCTAGGCCTGTGAGTGATTCAGCTATTCCATCAAGCCTATAATATAAAAAATCCGGCTGCGCGTCTTCTGACGCCGCAGCCGGATTTTATTGTTATACCTTAGTGGATGCTGCCTTTGCTGAATCCGCCGCCCATGACGTCGGATACATGCTCGATAGCAATAAAGGCATTCTCATCGATGGATTGCACGATAGCTTTGAGCTTCGCAAGCTCAAGACGGGATACGACGCAATAGATCATTTGCGTTTCATCCTTCGAATAGCCGCCGCGCGCTTGGATCAAAGTCGTTGTACGGCCTAAACGGTCAATAATCGCTTGCGATACTTCATCATATTCAGAGGAAATAATCGTTACCGATTTCGACTCATCGAGACCTTCCACAACGATATCAATTAATTTAATCGCTATATAATATGTAAACATCGAGTACATGGCTGAATCCCATTCAAACACAAAACCCGCAATTACAAAAATGATAACGTTAAAAATCATGATAATTTGTCCAACTGGCATACGCATTTTCTTCGAAATCAGGATCGATACAATTTCTACGCCGTCCAGCGACCCGCCAAAACGTATCGCAAGACCCACACCTGCACCGAGAATAAGACCACCGAACAATACAGCGAGCAGTTTTTCTTCTGTAAATGCTTCAACGTGATGGAGCAATGATGTCGTGACCGACATGACGATAATGCCATAAAGGGTCGAGATCGCAAACGTTTTCCCAATTTGTTTGTAACCAAGAATTAGGAATGGTACGTTCACTGCGAACAAGAACACGCCGAGTGGAAGCGAGGTGAGGTGCGCCAACATAATCGATATGCCGGCAATGCCACCATCGATTACATTATTCGGAACGAGGAACAATTCGAGTGCGACGCCCATTAAAATCGAACCAATCGTAATAAAAATAAATCGCTTAAAAATTTCTAAAGATGATAACCCTTTATGCGTTTTTGCCAACTGCCCATCCTCCGTTTTCCCGATTTCATCCTATAACTTTAGCATAAAAAAGCATTTTTTTCAAAAACGCATGTACCTCGTTTAGAACATATGCTGTACTATCCTGTCCTTATTCCGTCGCAATAACCGTGCAAAACATCTATTTTCAGCTAGTGTTTACAAAAATATTATAAGCTTTTCAACAAAAGAAGAACTGCCTCAGCCAACATGCGCTTGGAAGCAGTTCCTCATAAACTTACCTTTATGCTCACAAATTAGTCTACGTAACCTGCAAGGCCTTTGTCCATCAAATAATCCATTTCTGCGTCCAAGATTGATTCCACAACCAGCTCATTGGACTTTACATCAGGACGGCTCAGTACATAATCTACGAGCTCGTCGCCGTCGATATCTACCTCGCCATTTTTATCTTCCTTCGCGCTGCCGATGAACGCTTGCTCATGCTTTAATACAAGCTTAATCAGCTTCTCATCCGCGTTTGTTTCGTTTGCTATATACTGCAAAAGTTCTTGCTCGTTCAGTTGTTCTGTCATCGTTAGTCATCTCCTAATTGTATCGCTCGTCTCATTGTACCACATTCATATAACCTTTATGAGACAGTACGTCTATACTTGTTGTAAAAATTGACTGCCATGCAGTTGATCATACAACCCTTTTTTGGCGAGAAGCTCGTCATGTGTACCGCGCTCCGCGATTTCACCATCTTTAATAAATAAAATGGTATCCGCATTTCGTATCGTGCTGAGACGATGAGCAATAACGAAGCTCGTTCTGCCGCTAAGCAGCTTCTTCATCGCTTCTTGAATTTGGAGCTCAGCCAGCGTATCTACACTGCTCGTTGCTTCATCGAGTATAAGCAGCGCAGGGTCTCCAAGAATGGCACGAGCAATCGTGATAAGCTGGCGCTGCCCGTGGCTTATGTTCCCGCCTTCCGCTGTCAATTCGGTCTCATAGCCTAGCGGCAGCTTCGTGATGAAGCTATTCGCATTCGCTTGAACTGCAGCCGCTTCCACCTCTTCATCGGTAGCATCCAGCTTGCCGTAGCGGATATTCTCACGAATCGTACCTGAGAACAAATGGGCATCCTGCAGCACGATTCCTAGCTGTTTGCGCAAGCTGTTTTTGTCTATCGTGCAAATGTCTTCGTCATCAATCAGTATTTGACCGTCCTTGATCTCATAGAATCGCCCAATCAGATTAATGATCGTAGTCTTGCCCGCTCCAGTTGGACCCACTAGCGCAACGGTCTCTCCCGGCTTCGCAATAAAGGAGATGTTATTAAGCGCTGCGGTTCCGTCATTATATTCAAACCGCACATCGCGAAACTCTACCTTGCCGCCAATCGATTCCATCTCTTTCACAGACTCGGGTTCATCATATTCTGATGGAATATCCATCATCTCAAATACCCGCTCCGCGCCTGCTACCCCCGACTGAATCATGTTATATTGATTGGCAACCTCATTCAGAGGACCGGAGAATTGCTTTGAATAACCAAGAAAGCTTATGATGACCCCAACTGTTGCATGGTCATGAATTGCCAGCCAGCCGCCGACACCTGCAATGATCAAATAGCTGATATGACCAAACATATTCATAAATGGACCCATCGTACCCGAATAAATTTGGGCTTTTGTTCCGACTTTCTTCAGCTTGGCATTAGCGGCGCTGAACTGCTCAGCCATTCGCTCTTCTTGATGAAACAGGGCTACGACCTTCTGTCCCGATACCGTCTCCTCGATAAAGCCGTTAAGCCCGCCAAGCTCCTGCTGTTGTCCTTTGAACTGACGCTGGGTTATCTTCGCAATTCGTTTGGTAACTATAACAATGACCGGAATAACGATAAGTGCTACAAGCGTGAGCCACACGTTTAAGAAAAGCATCATCGCGAACGAGCCTATGAGCATGATAACGCTCGATATAATTTGAATTAAGCTTTGATTCAGCGTATTCGTAACGTTGTCGATGTCATTTGTCGTGCGGCTCATGAGCTCTCCGTGATTTTTACTTGCAAAAAACGGAATAGGCAGCTTTTGCAAATGATTAAATAATTCCTTGCGAAGGCTCCATACGGTCCGCTGTGATACATCAGCTAAATAAATAGCTTGAAGCCAGCTGACTAAGCTGCCAGCCGCGTATAGGCCAAACATTAGCAAACAAATAGAAAGCAGCCCATCGTATCGCTTCGCTACAATATAATCATCCAAAGCTTTGCCCAAAAAATATGGACCGGCGAGCGTAAGCCCTGCGGCAACTATCGTTAGTGCAATAACCGCCAGCAATCTAGCGCGGCCATGAAGCAAATAAGTTCCAATTCTTCTTAATGCCGTTAGTGTATGATTCATCTATCAAGCTCCTTGCTGGGAAAAGGCCATTTTCTGGTATAGCTTGCTTTGTTCAAGAAGCTCCTGATGCGTGCCAATGGCTGTAATTCGACCATCCTCAAGCACGATAATCCGATTTGCCTGCTGTACGGATGCAATTCGCTGGCCAATGATAAGACAAGTGCTGCTCTTCATAATCTCTTGCAATGATTTGCGTATGAGTAAATCCGTTCTCAGATCAACYGCGCTCGTACAATCATCAAGGATGACAATTTTGGGTTTCAGCAGCAGCGTCCGGGCAATGGACAAACGCTGCTTTTGGCCGCCGGACAGATTGACCCCGCGCTGGCCAAGCAGCGTATCGTAGCCATTCTCCAGCTCCATAATGAAGGCATGAGCCTCAGCTGCCTTGGCTGCTGCCTCTATTTCATCCTGACTCGCATCCGGTTTGCCATAGCTGATATTGTCACGAATGGTTCCACTGAACAGATGCGCCTGCTGAAGCACCATACCGATATGGCTATGCAGCTCTGCAGAAGCGATCTCGTTAATTGGATGGGAATCAATGCGAATCATCCCCTCTGTCGCTTCATAAAACCTTGGAATGAGGCTGACCAGCGTTGATTTTCCTGAGCCGTTCACCCCTACGATCCCAATCGTCTCGCCCGGCTCTATATCCAGATCTATGTCGTGAAGTATATTTTTCTCCGAGCCTTCATAGCTGAAGCTCACATGGTCAAACGTAATTCTGCCAGCCTGTATTTTCTTGGACTGCTCGTTAGCTTTTCGTTCAGCTGTCCATTTATCTGCCGGCACCTCCAATATCTCGTTAATTCGGTCAGCAGAAGCCTTGGCCCGAGAGATTGCAATCAATTGATTTCCAAGTCCTAGAGTAGAAAAGAGAAGCTGTGTAATATAAGTTAAAAAGGCGGCGAGACTGCCCACTGACAGCGCCCCGTGCTCAGAAAGCATTCCCCCATACCATAATGCAGCTACAATGCTAAAATTAAGAATGATCGACACAAGCGGCGTATTAAGCGCAACGATCTTAGCTGCTTTTAGACTGGCATGCAGTAGATTTGAGTTTGTTTCATTAAAACGTTCTTCCTCGTAATCGGACCGTACAAATGCTTTCACAACACGGATACCGGACAAATTTTCTTGCATAACGGTATTCACTTGATCGAGCCGGTGCTGCATCATTGAAAACAAAGGAACGGTAATCCGAGTTGTAATGATGAGGAAGAGAGCTAATAAGGGTATCATTGCGAGCAAAATAATAGATAGGCGCGGGCTTATTACAAAAGCCATGACCAGACTGCCGATAATAATGAATGAACTTCGTGCAAATACGCGAAGCAGCAGCAATACTAAGTTCTGAATTTGTGTGACATCGCCCGTCAGTCTCGTCACGATCGAGCCTGAACCAAAACGGTCAAGCGATCGAAGCGACAGCGACTGGATTTTTTGAAACAGCTCCTGCCTCAGATCAGCCCCAAAGTTTTGCGACGCTATCGTCGAGAACACCGTACAGCCGACACCTGCTATTAGACCGATTAATGCGGCGATCAGCATTTTGGGAGCGGTGCTCGCGATTGCTGTGAGATCACCTGCTATAATGCCCTCATTCACAATGCTCGCCATGAACCGCGGCTGCAGCAAATCCATGAACACCTCTAGCAGCATAAACAACGGTGCCAGCACAGCGCTCAGCCAATATTTCCTCAAAAATCTAGTGAGCTTTAACAACTAACCACCTCAATCTCCCATCATTTTGCGCAAACTGCAAATAAAGAGGGCAGCGCGACCCGCTCCCTCTTGGTATAGTAATTATAGCACCCATTCTCTTGTTTCTACACCTAAATAATCATAAAATAACGTTGATGGCTCGCTTTTGAACTTTCCACCTGTTAAAATCAAAATACCAATAAAAAGCTGTGCGTAACTGGCGGAACATGGATAGCCATGAGGAAGCGCACAGATCATTAGCCGTACGCCTGGGCAAAGGTAAGGGGACATACCCCTTGCCTTTTTATGTTTTTTTAACATCTATTTATAAGGGGCTGAGGTAGAAGATGACGGAGAAACTGATTTTGGATGGAGCCATTGTGGCCGATGCAATCAAAGAGCAGCTGAAAGCAAGAGTGGAGGCTCTAAGCAAGCGGGGAATCATTCCATGCTTAGCGACGATACTGGTGGGCGATGACCCTGCGTCTGAAACCTATGTTCGAATGAAAGGCAATGCATGCAAGCGGCTTGGCATTGATTCCAAACGTATTCATTTGAACAAAAGCATTTCAACGGATGATTTGATTGACGTTATTTTGCAGCTTAATGCTGACCCGCTTATTCACGGCATCCTCTTGCAGCACCCCGTACCGCATCAAATTGATGAGCGTGCTGCCTTTGAAGCGATTAGTATCCATAAGGATGTTGATGGTGTAACCGCGCTAGGTTTTGCTCAAAATGCATTTGGTTATGCCCAGTATCCGTCATGTACCCCTGCTGCTATTATGGCTATTCTTGATTACTATAACATCAAGGTTGAAGGCAAACATGCCGTCGTCGTTGGACGAAGCCCGATTCTAGGCAAACCCGTTTCTCAGATGCTGCTGAACCGCAATGCAACCGTAACAACCTGTCATTCCAAAACGGAAAATTTAGCGGAGCTATTGCGTCTTGCCGATATCGTCGTTGCTGCAGTAGGCAAACCAAGCTTCATTCAAGGCGAATGGATTCGCGATGGCGCTGTAGTACTTGATGCAGGGTACAATAAAGGGAATATTGGGGACGTTGACTACGAGGCATGCCTAGCAAAAGCAAGTGCGATCACTCCTGTGCCAGCAGGCGTAGGTCCTGTTACGATCGCCACGCTTCTGAAGCATACGGTTGACTCCGCTGAGCGATTTGCACTTCATTAAGAGAGATAGGAAGAAAAACGAGGGGATCTTATTAGCTGCCTTGCAGCTAAGATCCCCTCGTTCGTTCTATAGGACGTCTACACATCCCGTTCTAATAGATACCTCGCTGTAAACTGATCGGTAATGAGTACATTCGTGTAGCCGCCGCGCAGCGCGCCATAAATGCCATCTACCTTCTTCGCTCCGCCTGCCACAAGTATTGACTGATCCTTGCGCTTCAGTTCATCGAGACTGATGCCAATCGTGCGCTGGTTCATGAGTGTTGAACAAATATTGCCTGTAATATCGATATAGCGTGAGCATATATCGCCAGCTGCCTTCTCGCGAATAATTTCCAGATCGGAATCTGTGAAATAATTGGCTCTAATTAATACAGAATCATCCGTAGGGGCTCCCACGGTTACAACGGCAATATTAGAGAGCTTCCCTAGCTCCAAAATATTGCGGATATGGCGATCCGATTCAATCGTCCGCTTCACAACCTCATGGTCAACAAGCGCCGGCAGCGGAATAAAGTAAGGTATCGTATGGAAAGCCTTGCCGAATAAATGAACAATTTCATAAGCGTATGTATTGGTCTCTGAATGGCTAACCCCGCCGTTGAGCTGCACGACCTTAACGTCGCGAACCGGCTTATCCTTAAGCTGAGAAGCCATTTGAAAGAGCGTCGTTCCCCACGTTGTCGCAATGATATCGCCATCTTTTACCGTATCGTATAAATAGTTCGCTGCCGCTTCGCCAATATACCTTTTTACGATGCTGTCCTCATACTGCGGCACAGAAACGATAACCGCTTTTTTCAGCCCAAACTTCGCTTCCAAACGATTCGCCAGAACAAAATTGTTTTCGTTCGGGTGTACGATTTTTATTTGAACGTACCCCTCATCCTTCGCCTGCTGTAAAAATCTTGATATCGTAGGGCGCGATACCCCCAGCTTCTGGGCGATTTCTTCCTGATTATAATCCAGTTCATAATACAGCCTTGCTACATCAATCATTTTGCTAAGCTTATCATCCAGTCGATCATCAGCCATCCAAGTTTCACTCTTTCTATTTATGTCTAGAAATGCAAACGGTATCTACTCCCTCTAATTTAACATAGGTTTCAAATGAAGTGTCGCCTTCTTTGTATGAAAACAACAAATCTTACTAAAAAAAACGTCCCACCCCACTCTTAACAAGTGGAATGGGACGCTTTTGCTTAATTAAATTCCGTTTCTTCCTTCATACTCTAGTGCGGACAAAATCAGTGTAACCACATCTGCTCTTGTTGCATTTTTCTTAGGTGCAAATTTATTGCCGCCCATGCCTGCTACTAGTCCTTCGGCTTGTGCCGCAGCGATATAAGGACGTGCCCATACAGGGATGTCACTCAAATCAGCAAACGTCGGCTTCGCCTTCGGATCAACTTTAATGCCTAGTGCGCGAACAAGAATTACGGTCATTTCCGTTCTTGTTAATTCACTTGATGGTCGAAGCGTATTATCCTCGTAGCCTGCAATGACCTTATCTTCAATAAGCTGTGCAAAGAAGGAGCGTGCCCATGCAGGAACTTTATCTGCATCTGCAAAGTCCAGCTTGCTTGTCGACGATTCAAGCTTCAGCGCCCTGCCTACCATTGTAATAAATTGTGCTCTTGTTGCTGTGTCTCCAGGGTGGAACGTGCCGTCTCCATACCCATTAACAAACCCAATTTCCACTGCCTTCGCAATAGCATCTGCCGCCCAGTGGCCGCGTACATCACTAAATGTGATGGATGGTGTCGGCGTTGGTGTCGTCACCGGCGGTGTCGTCGGTGTTGGCGTTGGTGTCGGCGTCGGTGTTGTCACCGGCGGTGTTGTTGGTGTTGGAGTAGGTGTCGGAACTACAACATTCACATCAACAATGCGTCCTTCTGTCGTTGCATTAATCGTACCTAGTTGATTGATATACTCCAAGAATACCTCGTAGTCAACAATGTTCATTTCGTGCTGACGTCCAGCATCTTTGGCTTGCTTCATCGAGCGATAGAAATCGCCGCCATTAGCCATAAATGAGTTTGTTGCTACAAAATAATAAGCATTCAAATCAATTGCGCTGTAGCTGCCGTCTGCGTTTTTGATTTCAACCTTCGTAATGCGTTCGCCAGCCTGCTTAAGCTTTCCGTCTGCATCCAATATTTCAGGGTTCTTATTAGAATCGTAGTAGAAGCGCATGCCCGATACTTGCGGGAAGCGGCCTTCTCCGGTTTTGATTCCACTTACACCGTTCTCAAGCGCAGCAATAATTTCTTGGCCTGTCATACGAAGCGCCGTAAGGTTGTTTCCGAAAGGCATCACCGTAAGCAATTCGCCCATCGAGATGTCTCCATCTACTTTACCCTCAGCGGTTTTCTTAATTGATTCGCGAATACCTCCGCCATTCTGAATGCCAACATAACCTTTTACATCCAATTGCTTTAATGCCTCGTTGCTGTTTACGAAGCTTTTTACTTTGGAGACCATACCGTCTGTGATCAAGTTTCCTAAGTTGGTTTCTTTTGACCGTACAGAATTACGATCACCATCCAGGAACACATTTGTTTTACCGATGACTTGCTTCTGAATATCGGCAACACCCGCACTGTATGGCTTCAACATTTCAACAGCTTCCGGGTCCGCTGCATAACCGCTAACTGTAAGCAGCTTGCCATTCCATGCGGTCAATATCCCTTTGTTATTGAATTCGAGGTCCAAACGGCCCAAATAATTGCCATATTGTTCTGCCTGTACAACGAGTGTCGGTTCTCCCGTAGCATGATATACAAGCGGTGCGTCAACCTTCGTGTGGCTATGTCCACCGACGATAACGTCGATGCCCGTAACCTTCTCAGCCAATACTTTATCAAATTCATTTCCTAGATGCGTCAATGCCACAATCTTATTGATGCCTTCTTTTTCGAGCATTTTGACCGTTTCTTCAGCTTTCTTAATATAATCCTCGAATACAATATTATCTCCTGGCGATGCAAGGAATTTTGTGTCCTCCGTTGTTAAGCCGAATACGCCGATCTTTTGCCCGCCTTCATCCAATATGATCGCGTCATAAATTTTACCTTTCGCAGCTGGTTTACCGATTGCCTGCTCAGACACAAGTCCGTTCATTGCAGGTTCCTTGCTGAAGTCGATATTTGAGCTTACAAACGGGAACTCCGCTTTTTTAATAAAATCAGCAAGTACGGATGGACCTTTATCGAATTCGTGGTTTCCGAATACCATCGCGTCATAACCAAACTTATTCATAAACGCCAAGTCCGCTTGACCAAGATATTTGTTGAAATACAGCGTTCCTGAGAACACATCACCTGCATCTAGCAAGATAGAGTCTTTTACTTCTGCACGAATTTCCTTAATCGCTGTAAAACGTTTTGCAATCGAATCAAGGTGAGCATGCGTGTCGTTCACATGCATAATCGTTAGCTTAAATGGATCGTTGTCACCTGGAAGCGGCTCGCCTTTTAGATCTGTAATACGGCCTTCTAACCCCATATTGATAGTGCCTATTTTCGTAAGGTATTCGATAAACACCTCGTAGTCAACGATGTTCATCTCATACTGACGACCATCATCTTTCGCTTTCTTCATGGAGCGGTAGAAGTCTCCGCCATTAGCCATAAAAGAATTTGTTGCTACAAAATAATAAGCATTCAGATCAATAGCACTGTAGCTGCCGTCAGCGTTCTTAATTTCTACCTTTGCTATACGCTTACCCGCAGTTACAAGCTGTCCATTCGCATCTAGTACTTCCGGCTGCTTCTTGGAATCATAGTAGTAACGCATGCCAGATACTTGTGGGAATCGACCTTGAACCGTTTCAATGCCGCTTACACCATTCTCTAACGCATCCACAATTTCCTGACCCGTCATACGAAGTGATGTAAGATTATTGCCGAATGGCATAACTTCCAAAAGCTCACCTAGTGTAATGTCACCATCCGCTTTGCCTATAGCTTTCAGCGGAATAGGTTTACGAATTCCGCCACCATTTTGAATCCCCACGAATCCTTTTACATCCAATTTCTTTAAATCAGGATTGCTGTCAACAAAGCTTTTCACTTTAGAAACCATTCCATCTGTCATTATGTTTCCAAGATTGACTTCCGCAACACGACCAGAAGGGTTGCCACCATCTAAAAATACATTCGTTTTACCAATAACCTGTTGTTTAATAGCTTCAATACCCTTTGTGTATGGATCAAGCAATTCAGTCGCTACCGGATCTGGAGCAAATGTTGCAATATCGAGCAGTTTGCCATCCCATTTAGTCAGTACGCCTGCTTGATTGAATTTGAGATCCAAGCGTCCCAAATATTTGTTATACTCCTCCGCCTGTACAACTAGCGTTGGCTCTCCATGTGTCTTGACTACCTTAGGAGCGTCTACTTTCGTATGGCTGTGACCTCCTACGATAACATCAATTCCAGCTACTTGCTCAGCCAATTGAAGATCGAATGCATGACCAAGATGAGTCAAAGCAATGATTTTGTTGATGCCTTGATCTTGCAGCATTTTGACGGTTTCTTTCGCTTTAGCGATATAATCATTAAATATGATATTTGGTCCCGGAGACGCAAGAAACTTCGTATCCTCTGTAGTTAAGCCAATTACGCCGACTTTCGTCTTGTCCTCGCCTACTTCAAGAATAAGTGAATTATAAATCTTTCCATCCTGAGCCGCTTCACCAGCCGCTTGCTCGGATAATAATCCGTTAAGTGCAGGCTCCTTGCTGAAATCAATGTTGGAGCTAACAAATGGGAATTTTGCTTTTTTCACAAAATCTGCCAGCACCGATAATTCTTTGTCAAACTCATGATTACCGAAAACCATAGCATTGTATTTCATCAAATTCATAAACGTTAAATCTGCCTGGCCTAAGTATTTATTAAAATACAAAGTGCCCGAGAATACATCGCCAGCATCAAGAAGGAGTGAATTAACTGTTTCATTTCGAACCTGCTGAACTGCAGTAACTCTCTTTGCAACATTCGCCAAATTCGCATGTGTATCATTCGTATGCATGAGCGTCATCGCAAACTCAGCCGCTTTTTTAGAAGACAGATCCAGCTGCGCAAGAAGCGGATCATGATCGCTTACTCTGCCCTGTTCTGTAGAGAAATCTGCATTGACGTGAACCACGTCGATTTCTGCTGTTGTCCCATTCGCTTTATCCACGAGGATGTGATCAAGCGTTTGTGAATTACCGTCATAGATATACGAGTAACGCTCTGAAACTGGCAGCGTATCAACAAGATTTGTTAATTCATTGCCTTTAATTTTGTTCAATGTGCCTGAGAATTGGAAATCGTTAAAGTCGCCTAACACGACTACACTTGCTTCAGGGTCTTTCGTTGTCAATTCCTTCACGAAGCTATTAACAGCTTCCGCTTGCTTCGCGCGCTGCACTTCGCTGCTGCGAACAACCGGCTGAACATCACCCCAAGGCTTGCCGTCTCCACCTTTTGAATTCAGATGGTTCGCAATCGCAACAACTCGTTTTCCTTGGAACATAAATTCTGCTACAAGCGGTTTACGAGATGAAGCAAATGTTGAAGCGTCATCAGAGCCAATACGACCAGGATTTTGCGTTAAGCCGCCAATTCCGTTTACTTTAATTGTTGATTTGTAATCGCCTTTCGTTCCTTGAGCAAGTGTTACACGTTCGGCTTGATATAAGAAGCCTACTCGGATATTACCGCCAGGAGCGCCGCCATCTTTATTTCTCTCAGGAGCGATGTCTGTATAAGAATACGTAGGTCCGCCTTTTGCTTTAATCGCATCAATCAGCGTTTTGAAGCTTTGGTCAGCATCCGTATTTTCGGTATCCTTTTCACCGTCGTTGTCTTGTACTTCCATTAAACCGATAATGTCTGGCTGCTTCATATTCGTTACAATAATTGAAGCAATTTTTGCAGCTTTAGCGGTTTGATCTGCGCTGAAGTTTTCCACATTAAATGTAGCAATCGTCAGCTTGTCCKGGTTAGGTACAATATTCGTTACCTTCTGGACGTTTGCGCTGCGTACGATAGTTGGCAAAGCTTGTGTAGGCATCAGCTTATACAGATCACCAGCGTATTGAATTACGCCAACGATATTGCCGTTAAAAGCATCTCCAGTTTTAATTTCTGCACCAGCTGGCTTTGATCCGCCAACATACAGCTTCTGCGGGTTCAAGCTGCTATCAATAGCAGACAAACCATTTCCTTGCAATACAATTCCGCCTACAGCGGTTTTCACTGGATTGTTGGCACCATTATCAAACGTAATTGGAGTTACCGCATTCGCGTAAGGTCCAGTAATCGTTGGATTTTTCACTTCAACGAGCATGCTCTCCAAACTCTCGAAGAAATCAATTGCATCGTTCTCTGGGTTGAACTTGCTAAAGCTGTCGGTATCGATCAGGTTAGGAATGATTCTGCCGCCTGTTCCTACCAATGTAGCTGTAGGAAGCTGGTTATTGCTCGATACCTTAGTGATTGTTGCTGCATTGATTTGCGTTACAGTCAAAGATGGACTGTTTCCAAATTCCTCTACAGTACCTGTGACTGATACTCCATCCTTAACAGCTAGACCATGTGCTGGCTTGTACACCTGAATAGCCTCAGACGTATTCGGATTCTCATCCTGCTCCCCATCAGGTGCCTGCATGTAGAAGGAATTCGCACTGACCGAAGTAATAATACCAGTAACATTCGAAACCTTTACATTGGTATAGATCGATTTATGCGTCTCACCTTGAATTGTATGAATGGCAATACCATTCGTATTTTCTAATACTTTATACGTAAATGTCGATACATCGCCTGTCACTCCACCAGCTGTCACAACCGCTTTAATGACCATATCCGCATTTACGACAATGGCTTTCGTATAAAGCGTTCCTGTAGTAGCTGTAGGAACAGTTCCGTCTGTCGTGTAACGAATCACACCACCCGGAACTAGTGAGCTTAGCGATACAGATCCTCCTGCGTTAATGCCCCCTGACGGAGTGCTCGCTTGAACAGCCAACTTTTTCTCCACAATATCAAGTGTATTACGTGGCAATAATTCCAATCCTACACTGGAATGGAACGTCATAACGCCAGTAACCTGCTCGAAGGTTTTACCTGCCACAAACGAAGCATCGGAAGAATAAATAATAACTTTGCCGCCATTCACAGCATCCGTAGCTGTAACAACGCCGCTGGCAACACTTTCAACTTTAATATTTTTGACTTGAACCAAACGACCTTCGAATTTGTTGCGATTTTCAGTCGTTTTGCCAAAGCTCGAAGAATCAACAACGATCTGATCTGGAATAGGAGCAGAACCCGTTACTTTTGCATTTTCAGCAGATGCCTCCAATTGAAGCAATCCCGAAAATTCAGTCAGCTTGCCAAAAGCCTCAATGACGTCCCCCGGCTGTGCCGAGACGCTGCTTGGAACTCTAACAATAATGCCTCCGTTTTGATCCTGTACGAAAAGATTTACAAAAGCGCCTGAATCCGCTCGGTGTGTTACAACACCACTAAGAGTTACGCTTGTACCAAGTGCAGCCGCACGTGCTTGTGCGATAGTCACTAGTGTAGAGATCGTATAAGAATATTCACGCAAAGCACTATTTGGAAAACCTTCTTTTTTGGCATAAGTATGAACCGTTGTAGGCGCATTAATTTTGATTTCTGTTACATTCGGTTGATACCATGTAAAGTCCTCTGGAGCGACTTGTGCATCACCTGCTCCATATACACTGTAGTAAACGCTGGCGCCAACTGTTGGCGTCGAGAGCTTAATGATTGTACCCGGAAGTACAGCTCCTTCGTTCACGTCTGGCGTTACTGCTTCAACATCAACAGCGACAACACCGTATGTGGAGTTGCGCGGGTCAGGAGTGCCCACTTCGAAATCCGCTTTATTGTTATCAGTGTCCTGAGCGCGATTGCCTTTACGAATCACTGCTGTAACATTAGTAAGTGAAGTACCAGCAGGACCTGCGCCTTCAAATTCAACGCTGGTACCATAACCAACCAAATCGATGATATTATTTTTACTATCTACTAGCTTTACCTTTCCTCCCGCTGCTCCCAAGGCAAGGGTGCCAGTATCATCCGGACTAGGCAGGTTAGGGGCATTAACATCTGTACCCGCAGACTGTTGAACTAAATAATATTTTCCAGCTCCAACCTTAATATCTTTTAATTGCATGAAACTATCCGGCCATACCCCCACTTTCGAAGATGCCGATCCGTAAAACAATTTCATTCCATCCAATGAAATGTCATGATTCGTTGGGTTGTAAAGCTCAATAAAATCCTGCTTAAACGTCGAGCCAGTTCCGTTTCCCCCACCGCCATACACTTGTGAAATAACGATATTATCTCCTGCAGGCGACGCCTGAACCGGCGCACCTAAGCTGCCGAGCGTACCTCCAACCAAAAGAAGAGCCGCTAACAGCATGCAAGCTTTTCTTTGTATTCGTATGACCAATTTGTGCATCCTACATTTTCCCCTCTCCACAACCATTAATGAATAAAATAGTTTACCCAACAATTAGATTAGCTACAAAGTGTAATCACAACATCAAAATGAAATTAAGTTCTCGTAAACATGCACATTTGTTCATAGCTGGCAATAAAAAATCCCCTTACTCCAAAAACATGCATAACATCCGTGAACAGACTATTTGCATTGATGAAGGAAGGGGAATTTAACTTCGGGCCCAAAGTTTATAAACCATCTACTTATTAATGTGATGTAAACTAACACAATACTTTATGGAGAGTATACAACGGAACATTTTTTCTGTCAATTGGTAGAAGGATTTGTTTTAAACAGAATGAAATTGCGTTTTAAGTACCATATACATAACTTGATATGTGACTTTAATGGTTCATTTTGTCTATTTTAGATATGCCGAAGTGGTTCTTTCCGTATATTCATGCTTAATGTTACAATATTTTCAAATACTTAAGCGTGCCTAGAGATGTGTTGCCCTTCTAATTTCTCTACGAAACTCCTATTAATATGTCGAAAGATACGATATTCATAGGACTCAAAAACAAAGTCAGGACTTATCAAACAAGCGGGAAATGCAAGGATGAGCAATTGATCATTGCAACTGAAAACTAACGAACACCAGACATGTTATTTGCTTTAAAATGCTACCTTTTTAGTTCTAACGAACCTAGGGAGCCTTATTAGACCTCAATTGATGTAAATGAGCTCTTTTTTACGCATATAAGGTTTTCTGAGTTCGTTAGAATTTATTTTGGACCTGATATTGCAAATAGCAGCATATAGGTTCGTTAGAATTCAGTTTACGCTCGTTGCTTCTGGATCCAATAGCATTCAGAAACTGCTCGTTGCTCCTATATTCATCAAAGCCAGCCGCCCCAAACCCCAACAAGCACCACTCTCTACAATAAATCCACAAACACAGGTGATTACTTTGAAAATAGAACGATTGCTCGCTGTTATCATTTATTTATTGAACCATGGCAGAACAAGCGCTTCGGTTTTGTCCCAAAAGTTTGAAGTCTCAAACCGAACGATTCAGAGGGATATGGAAGCCATTAATATGGCAGGCATCCCCATCCTTTCATTTCCGGGGCTGCTCGGAGGTTTTGAAATTATGGAGGGCTACCGCCTAAGCCATCAGGTTCTCACTAGAGATGAGCTCGTTTCCGTAATGACGGGACTAAAAGGGCTGCAAAGCCATTCGGATGATCTTGATGTTGCCCGCACGCTGGAGAAGATGCGAGCCCTATTGAAAAAAAGCGATATTCATTATACGGATAAAGCACTGGAACAATGGATTATTGATTTGTCCTCATGGGGCTGCAATGAGGAGGAGAAGAAAAAAACAACTCTCCTTCGACAGGCCATTCAGAAGAAAATGGTCGTAACCTTTGACTACACCAACTCACAAGGCTGCTCAGCTAAAGCTGTCGTGGAGCCGGCTTCCGTCGTTCATAAAGGGTTCCATTGGTATTTGTATGGCTATTGCAGAGACAAAAATATAACAAAGCTTTATCGACTATCGAGAATGCGAAAACTAGCTGCCATATCTGAAATCTTTGACCGAGAAATCGCCGCTTATGACGCTGCAGCCATTGAAGCCGAATGGAAAATGAATACGAAGACGGTGCATTTGGTGATGCGTTTTCAACCTAGCGTTAAGGTGAGAGTCGAAGATTCTTTTCAAGAAGGAATCATTCGCTGCGAGAACGACGGTACAATGTTTGTTGAAATCGTTTATCCTGAGGATGAATGGGTATATGGCATGATTTTGAGCTACGGGGATACCGTGGAAGTAATTGAGCCGATATATGTGAGGGATATCATCCGAGATAGAGCGAAAAATATATGGCGGCTTTACAGCTAAAAAAAGGAACGAAACGATGACAGGCAGTTGTCGTGGTTTATGTTCTACAATTCAGTTATATCTGATTGTAGGAGGATTATATGATTAAACAAAATGAACTTATTCAACAGTTTGGCAGCTTAGCGCCGTGGTATTCATCCTTATCCCATATCACACCTGAACCGACATGGCTTAATCCGATCAAGGAGGACAAATGGTCCGCCACAGAAATCATTGCCCATTTAGACAGATGGGATCAATATTTCATAACAAGCGTACTGCCCGAAGCTGAAAAACACAGCAATGTTGAATTCCCGAACCACGATGAATATAATGCTGCCTCCTCGGCTTACGCATTATCGGGCATATTGCCATCTGAAATTTTAAATCAAGCGATTGAGACAAGACAAAAACTTGTGCAAAAATTAACCGAAATGACTGAGCAGCAATTTTTTCATCCTATCACTGTACACGGAAATACACATTGTCCGCAAACGAAAGCTCCCTATTCGATCGGATATTTAATTTTTGATTTTATCCAGCATGACGAGCATCATCGCAAGCAAGTAGAAGAGTTTCTACTTCAGCCGCAGTCTAAGAAGTGATACAAAAGATCACATAAATGAAGCCGAGTTCAACTAAATCAGCACACGCTTTAAATTGTATGACTCTATAAGGTCATAACATAGCAGCGGCAGCCTCGGAATAATTCCATGGCTGCCGCTATTCTCATTCCTATTCTAAGCGTTAAAAGTAAACTTCTATCGTCCTTGTGTTTCCATCGTAACAGCGGACGGCTCAGTCGATACTTTCTCGCCTTTCTGCAGTTGATACATTTTATAATATCTGCCTCGCAGCGCCATTAAAGCATCATGATTGCCGCGCTCCACGATTTCACCGCGATGCAAGACGAGAATCTGATTCGCCTCTCGAATGGTGGACAAGCGATGAGCGATAATTAGTGTTGTCCTGCCTTCACTGACCACCTTCAAGGCTTGCTGAATCAGCCCCTCCGTCTCACTGTCGATGCTGGCTGTCGCCTCATCCAATATTAGAATAGAAGGATCGAAGGCTAAAGCTCTAGCGAAAGAGATAAGCTGCCGCTGTCCCGAAGACAACGTACTGCCGCGCTCAACCACTGGCTCATCATAACCGCCAGGCAGCTGCTCTACAAAAGTTGCCGCCCCAACATCCTTCAGCACGCTTTTCACGCGATCTATTGTGATGTCCTTGTTGTACAGGCTGACGTTGAATTTAATGTCGCCTGCGAACAAGTACGGATCTTGCAGCACAATGCCCATATGCTTGCGCAGCTCCTGCTTCGAATACGTCGCTATATTACGTCCATCAATCGTAATGTTCCCTTGATCAGGCTCATAAAAGCCAAGCAGCAGATTCATGATCGAGCTTTTGCCCGAACCGGTATGACCGACTAATGCAACCGTCTCTCCCCTGCGCGCTTCGAATGAAATTTGCTTCAGAACGTTTTCGCCCTCTTTATATGCAAACGTAATGTTATCGAATTTCACGATACCATCCGGACGTTTCACCTGAGCTACCTCTTCGACCTCCATGCCTTCCATGTCCAATATCGCAAATACCTTCTCCGCAGAAACAAATGCACGCTGTGCATTCGTCAATTGATCGAAGATACCGATAATCGGCTGAAAAATACGACCCAAATAATCAATAAAAGCATAAAACACGCCGTAAAGAATTGCTGTTTCCAGTGAAGCACGCCCAAAGTACCAAATAACCATCGCTGTTACCAAGCTCCCAATGGTGCCCACAATGTTTCTTGAAGACAAAGAGAAAACTCTAAACTGTTTGATCTGGTTAATGTAACGATCCTCGTTCAGCACCTCAAACTCTTCGAGCGTCACCTTCTCGCGGCGAAAGGCTTGAATAATCGGCATAACGACAATCGATTCGTTGATCATCGCATTCATGTCGCTGAGACGTGCGCGCATAATTGTAATGTATTTCTTTGAGTATTTTAAATGAATGACCATAATGATCGCGAAGAGCGGCGGCAATAACAAGCAAAACATCGCTAGCCGCACATCCAAAATAAACAAAGCAGTAAAAATACCGAGCAGCTGTACGAAGCTGACAACAAAGGTCGCCATGAAGCTCATGAATAAATCCCTGACCGCCTCTGTGTCGTTCGCAATTCTCGATACAATTTGCCCGATCGGCGTATTATCGAAGTAGCGCAGCGGAATTCGCTGAATATGGCTCATTAAATCCATACGCATATTTTTGATAATGCGAAGCGCCGTCGTCTGCAAAATATAGGATTGCGAGAAATTGCTAATGCTTGCAACAAGCAGCAGCCCCATATAGACGCCCAGCAGCCCGAGAACTGGCATGATATCATTACCGCCGACGGATAAATGCTTGTCGATTATCGTTTTTATAATAAAAGGTCCGCCGAGCTCAGCACCTACTGCGCAGCACAGAATAAGCAGGGCGCCGATAATTCTAAACTTATAGACGAGAGCATATGCGAATAGTCTTCTCGCCGTTGATTGTTTTGGCATTCTAAGCCTCCTATTCTTCCAAGCTAGCTTCCATTTGCTGCCGTTCCCATTGTTCCTTGTACCAGCCGCCAAACAGCATCAGCTCTTCATGAGTGCCTTCTTCGATGATTCGGCCCTCATTCAGCACAAGTATCCAGTCCGCGTGGCTAACCGCTGATAGGCGATGAGTCGTAATAAATGTCGTCTTTCCTTCACGCTCCAAACGGATATGGTGAAGAATTCGACTTTCCGTCCGTGCATCAACAGCCGAAAGTGAATCATCGAGCAGCAATATTTCGGAATCAACGAGCAATGCCCGCGCAATCGCCAGCCGCTGTTTTTGTCCGCCTGAGAGCATGACACCATTTTCCCCAACGACCGTTTCAAGTCCTTCTGGCATTTGTGCAATATCTTCTGTAAAAGAAGCCATTTGAACCGCTCGAGCGATTTCATCTAGCGTTGCGTTCGGCTTGCCTAGCGCAATATTTTCTCGAATGGTCTTGGAGAGAAGCAGATGCTCCTGAGGCACATAGGCAATCCAGCGTCTCATCTGGTCTATCTCAATTTGCTCAACTGGAACTCCCGCTATCATTAAACGATCCGCTTCAAGCGGATATTGACGCAGCAGCTGCTTAAGCAGCGTACTCTTTCCACTCCCCGTCTTCCCTACGATTCCAAGTGTCTGGCCTCGTTCAAGCTGAAAGGATACATTGTTCAAGCTAGGCTGGCTAGCCGTAGGATAAGTAAAGGTGAGCTGCTTCATCTCAATGCGCGTAGGCACCTTAATGGCAACAGGCTTATCTGAATCTTGAAGATCCGGCTTTTGCGTTAACGCCGAATCCAATCGATCAGCAGAAGCACTGCCGCGCTGCAGCACATTAATAAACTCGCCAAACGAAATCATTGGCCAAATGAGCATGCCCAAATAGATATTAAATGAAATGAGCTGACCAAGTGAAATCTCATCTTGGAATACGAGATATGAGCCATAACCTATTCCAATGGAATAACTGACACCTACAATTAACGAGATAATCGGCTGGAACATCGCATTCAGAATCGAAACCCGTTTATTTTTGTTCATAACCTCTGAGGTCACATGATCAAATGCAACAAGATCATTGTTTTCCTGCACGTACGAGCGAATAACGCGTATGCCCGAAATCGATTCCAGCGCATGTTCATTCATTTTCCCAAAGGAAGCCTGCGCGTCCAGAAAGCGGGTTCTTACTTTTTTGCCCAGCTTGCTAATCACGACTGCCAGCAACGGAAGCGGAATAAGTGCTGCGATCATTAATTTAAAGCTGACTAATGAAATCATCATAATGATGACTACCGATGCCCCTACCAGCGTATTGACGAGCGTCATTACACCGTATCCCGCTGTCTGGCCAATTGCGAGTACATCATTTGTCGCGAGCGCCATCAGCTGTCCCGTGCTGTTGCGCTGAAAGAAAGCAGGCGTCATCCTTGTTAAATTTGCGAGCAGCTTCCCTCTCAGCACCTTCTCGATAAGCGCCGAATTGCCAAACAGCGTCGTAATCCATATATAGACCATGACGTAAAGAAATAACGCAAGCAGAACTAGTGTCAACACCGTCTGCGTTAAACCAGCTGAAGTCAACTGTCCATCGCGGATGTTGTCAACCGTTCGTCCAATTAGATTAGGCGGTATTGTGGAGAGCAGGCTGACTAACGCCATAATGCCTATGGCAAGCGCATAGCTGCCCCATCTATCCTTAAAAAACCATCGCAACCGTTTTACAAAAGACATGAGATCCCCCTTTTCCGCTAATTCAACGACCTTTTCTCTCTAACATTTGAGACTCGAAATGGCAATCGAAGAAATAGCAGCTCCATAATGAATAACAATATTCCAAAAGCGATTAACAGCATGACCCAGCTATCTTCTACATTCAACAAGAACGGATATATTATAACCATTAAAAGGTTGAACACCAAATAAGTATTTCTGCGGCTAATCGCAGTATCCAACAACTGAAAAGCCCCATCCTGTTTCAGCATTTCAATAAGCCCATTAAAAATCCAATACGCCATCAAAATGTGAAGAATAAACAGCAGTTGCGAATAGAGATGGACGGCCAGCGGTATAGACGAAAATTCCGTAATCGTTACATTTGTTTGGATAAACAGAACTGGAATAGTAAGAATGATCAGAACAATAGAAATGTACTTCGCTTTTTTATATGCCGGGTGTATGGAGCCCAGATGCTGCAGGGCTGACAAAACCATCAAGTAACCTATAATGTCAGGCAGCAAATCAAAGTATCCAATCCTTATATCTATCATTGCAAAAACAAGGCCCCAGCCAAGTCTCCTTAGCTCGCGTCTGAAAGGGGTGCTCAATGCATTTCACCTCCCGAACGGACTAAACGCTTCAGCTGCCGCTCACTAAAATTAAGGTTATGATTAATCGGAATATCCTCAATCATTTCCTGTCCATCTTCCAGCTTGAAGTGAAGAATGATTTTGGACTTAAACATCGTGAAGGCTTCGGGCTCATTTTCCGGAATAGACCATTGATATGTAAATGCTAACGAGTCATTTTGCGACAGCTTCATTGGGAATTCAACCGACTCAAGCGGCTTCCCTAATAGATCAAGCTTGAACCATGGCTTCACTTTATCGCTGAACGTATATTCAATCTTCTCCAAAACAGCCGCTTTCCTTACATAAACCTTATAGCTTCCAGAGCCATTTGAGGACGAGCCACCCGAAGCAAAGTCTAGTATGCCTTCTCGTTTATTCCACTCGACATTAATCTCACCAATCGGAACTTTTCTAGACTGCCCTTTCTCGTAATACACCGTAATCTCTCTTATTGTGAACGGTATTTTCCTATCCTCATTGATAACATCTGGCATCAATTGTCCAGAAGCTCGCATCTCAGATTGATGAGTATGTATGTTGCTTTTATAAATTTGAAATCGGAATTCCGGCAGTTCTTCTATTTGAATGCTGCTTACTTTATTAGTTGCTTGTTTATTTTCAAAAAATGTAAAATCAAGTATTTCACCAGTGCTCCCATTTATGGTGCTGTCATGCTTTAGAAACAGCGCCTCCTTCAGCTGCATGCTCTGAAAATACCAAAGGTTTCCTAGCCAGCTTCCCGTTATGAGAAACACGACGACATACCATCTTATTTTAATTTTCAGTCCTGTCACCCCTCTCCTCATCTGTTCATATTACCACTTATTTGTGCTAGAGATAATAATTGGTTTTAAAATAAGTGGTTGTTCTTTATAACGAATATGATATGATTATTTTGAACATCGCTTTATGAAATTTAAACGATCGAACACGTCAGAGGTGTAGCCTATGAA
>NZ_JBFRDK010000020.1:0-54174 GCF_052113545.1 Paenibacillus sp. TAF43_2 | reverse complement strand
ATATTAAAATAACTTCTATAACGGCTGTAGAGTTAGGTGTTAAAGTCAATAGAAAGTGTAAGAGAAAACAGTCGTGGAAATGCAGAAAAACATAAGCTAAATGTGTGTACGCACTGGATATAACAACCGTACTGTTAGCAAGAAGGCCGTGTTCATTTGCTTGTTTGGGTATCACGGTTTTTTCGGTATTCCTACCAATAAAAACAAAAAAGGGCTAGAAGCCCTTATTGCCGTAGATATGACCCAGATGGAGTTAGTTCTCTTATTGTTATGATCGAAGCTTGCTTTTCCATCACCATATAATGCGGGAAAATGATTAATCTTGGGGACGAGTGCCGGGTTCTAGGCCAGTAGAAGTCGCTGTCTTAATAAGCCGAACCGATAGGTCGTTATGCAGCCGAATTTGGCAGGATAGCCGAATAGCTGCATCCTCGATTCCTTTGCTGCGAAGAACTGTCGCTTCTGCCTCGCTCATCTCGCCTGCATCTCCAGAGATCACTTCTACAGCGCATGTCGTACACTTAACGTTCCCGCCGCATCGGTGCAGGACGTCGACTCCATTATCCTCTAACATTAGCACAAGCTTTGTGCCCTCAACTGCCTGAATGGCGTTTCTTCCTTCTACTTGAACCGTTGGCATTTGCCATTCCTCCTCGAATTGTTCATCCTCATATTACCTAACCAGCTTATATTAAACCATTATCTTGTAGAATAAGTCCAATACTATAGCCCTTAACTGACCCACAAGAGGTGTGCTTTTTTCAAAGTATCCTTCTTAAGGGTAAAATGGCTAAAATAAAAAGAACCGTGCCCCGAAAGATCATTCATCTAACGGGGCACGATTCTTTAATGTCGCCAGCTTAGCTGGTTGCAACGGCCACCCAGTGGCCTTTTTTCACTTCAACGAATTCGGAGTGCTCTAGCTCGTAGGGATCAGCTTTGGCAGCTTCCTCATGCACTACCAGCTTCTTCTGCGATTCAACCTTGGGATCGGGTACTGGGATTGCTGCCAAAAGCGACTTCGTATAAGCATGGATCGGATTCGCGTAAAGCTCCTCGCTTTCGGCAAGCTCAACGATCTTCCCTTTATACATGACCGCGACGCGGTCGCTAATATGCTTCACCATCGATAAATCATGGGCGATGAACAGGTATGTCAGACCAAGCCTTTGCTGGAGCTCCTCGAGCAGCTTCACAATCTGAGCTTGAATGGAAACGTCGAGTGCGGACAATGGCTCGTCGCAGACGATAAATTCAGGCTCTACAGCAAGCGTCCGTGCAATGCCGATCCGCTGCCGTTGGCCGCCGGAAAACTCATGCGGGTAGCGCATGGCATGAGATGGATCTAGCCCAACCATCTCAAGCAGCTCCTCGACACGTTTCTGACGATCCCGTTTGGAGGCCGTTATTTCGTGTACGTCAAGCGCTTCGCCAATAATATCAATGATGCGAAGCCGTGGATTTAGTGAGGCGTACGGGTCCTGGAAGATCATGCCCATATGGCGTCTCATCGTCTTCATCTCCGAGCGATTTAATTGCTGAAGCGGTATTCCTTTGAAAAGCACTTCGCCGCCCGTCGCCTCATTTAAGCGAAGAATTGTGCGGCCGGTCGTTGACTTTCCGCTGCCCGATTCACCGACAACTCCGAGAGTTTCACCTGCCTGTATATCGAAGCTGATATCATTAACGGCCTTAACAATTTGCCCTTTGCCCATATCAAAATATTGCTTCAATGAACGGACCTGCAGCAAAGGCACGCCATCTTCCCGCTGAATAATCGCAGGGATGGGCTTCGGTTTTTTCTTCTCGTCTAAACGAGGCAATGCATGGAGAAGCTTAACAGTGTAAGGATGCTGGGGACTAGCAAAGATTTGCTCCGTTGTTCCTGTCTCGACGATTTCTCCGTCCTTCATGACGACGACGCGATCACACATGCCGGCTACGACACCTAGGTCATGCGTAATTAAAATAATGGAGGTTCCCAGCTGCTTCTGTATATCCTTCATCTGGTTAAGGATCTGTGCCTGTATGGTAACGTCAAGCGACGTTGTCGGCTCATCTGCGATTAGCAGCGAAGGACGGCATGCCAGCGCAATGGCGATCATGACCCGCTGACGCATCCCGCCAGAGAATTCATGAGGGTACTGATGATAGCGGGCTTCGCTGTTCGGAATGCCTACGAGCTTCAGCATCTCGATCGCTTCAGTACGGGCTTGCTTCTTGTCCAGCTTTTGATGCTTGATCAAGCTTTCTTCAATTTGGTTGCCGATCCGCATGGTCGGATTGAGCGATGACATGGGATCTTGAAAGATCATCCCAATATCTCTTCCGCGTATGGCTTCCATTTCTTTATCGGTTTTAAAGGCTAAATTTTGACCTTGAAAAAGCACCTCACCGTTCTTCACCATGGAAGGGGGAGAGGGCAGAAGCCTCATAATTGTACGCGCAGTAACGCTCTTTCCGCTGCCGGATTCGCCTACAATGCCGAGCGTTTCGCCTTTACGGACCTCAAAGCTGACGTGACGTACCGCTTCTATTTCTTTGTTACGGGCGAAAAAAGAAACCGATAAATCGTTAACTTGTAATAATGTATCCATATATGCACCTGCAATTCTGTGGTTTTCCAATTGAGAATAGGGTAATTTAAAGAGAGATTCTTATTTATACCTGATATTCCTTATATCATGTATAATGAAAAAAAGTAAGTAACAAAGTTATAAGTTATTGACATATTCCAGTCCATAAAATAAAATCTACTATATTGATCGGAATAATGCAATTTAAAATTACTAGATGGAAAGGAAGCGGACTAGCTTGAAAGGGCACGCAACTGCTACGGGTAATGGCTTTGTTGATCATATCGCCGCCATCTACCGCAAAATGTTATTACATCCAGCCTACAGTCTGCTTATATTGCTGTTAGGAGCTCCTGTATCTGCCATCGTGTATGGCGTTCATCAATATCGTAAGTCTAAGTACGGCTACAAAGCAATCGCCGAGGAGACGAGGAGCAAGCTGCTTGCAACCGGGCACCTCGATAAGCTGCGTATCGAGGCTAAAGAACAGCTTGTCCGCAAGCATCGTTTCTTCGGGCAAACCGTCAGTGCAGAGCAGACCGAACTAGAAGCAAAGCGGTTGGCTGAAATCAAATTTAACGAGTCGTTCAACCATGAGCTGGACAAACGGCTTGCCAGCGAGAGCGGGCTGAAGTTTTCATTTGGCGATACGTATCATGCGTTAGCCTTGAATCCGGCTTTCTTCATCTTATCACTCATTATCGGTTTTCCAATGTATGTGTTGATGGCCATTTACTCGATGCCTTACTTGAAATACGTTGCGGAACGAATCGTGATGTCAGTATTCGTTATTTTGGGCGTCGCTTTTCTCGTTTTTACAATCCTGTATATATCGCCAATGAATCCAGCGGCTAACTTATTAGGAGAGACAGCGACTGCAGAGCAGATCGCAGCCTTCAACCATTTGTACGGATTGGATCAACCTTATCTTGTCCAGTTATGGGACACAATTAGAGGTATATTTACATTCGATCTCGGCAAGTCATTTGCAGGCAACGAGAATGTTACTGCAGCTATCGCGAATAAATTTCCGGTGACGCTCACGTTAACGGTTATCTCGACGCTGATCGCAGTATTGATTGCTTTGCCAATCGGCATTATTTCGGCTACGAGACCGAATTCCTTTTTTGATTATACCTTTATGTTCATTGCTTTGCTCGGATTGTCGATTCCGAACTTCTGGCAGGCGCTTATTTTTATTTTGAATTTCTCAATTAAGCTTCCATGGCTGCCTGCAACGTATAACCCTGAGAACTGGCTGTCTGCGATTATGCCGATTGTCGTTCTAGGCACAGGGCTAACGGCTGCCGTAGCCCGAATGACCCGCTCATCGACGTTAGAAGTTATTCATGAGGATTACATTACAACCGCAAGGGCCAAAGGGCTTGCCCGCAAAAGCGTCATTTGGAAGCATGCCGTTGGCAACGCGCTTATCCCAATTATTACTGTCATTGGCTTGCAGTTCGGCGGTATGCTCGGGGGAGCGGCGGTCACAGAGAAAGTATTCAATATTAGCGGTATCGGCAGTTATATCGTTGATAAGCAGTTCATTCCCGACATTCCTAGCGTGATGGGCGGGGTCGTCTATACAGCCATTACCATCTCGATCGTGAATGTTATCGTCGATTTGATGTATGCGTTTTTTGATCCTAGAATCCGCTCGAAAATGAAACAATACTAAAGCAGGTGCTACTCTTGACGAATCCTACTATCAGCAAGCAAGAAGTCAAGTTCAGGCTGAAATCGAGCCAAGAATACAGTCAGGCAAGCTTCGCTGGCATCGTATCCCTGGCGCTTGGTCTTGTTCTTCTGCTAAACAGTTATGTTCCCGGTGACGGGTCATTTAAGCCTGCAGTACTCATTGCAAGCATTGCATATTTTGCCTTCGCTTTGCTCGAGCTGGCGGTATGGGCGCTCATTCGAAGCGATCTTATCCGCTTTGGCGCAATCAGACGTTCCACAAGGATGCTTGGTTATGTACTGCTGTTAAGCCTTTTAACAGCGAATGTATTCGTGGCAACCACGGCGTTCCAGCTCATCAAGCAGAAAAAAAGCGCGGCGTATACGTTGGCTGTTTATTCGCTCCTTACGACTCTGCTCGTATTCGCAGTATCAGCCCTTAACTTGTTTAAGCCTTATGTGGCTAACGGGTTTATGATCGGTATGTTTCTGTTGATTGTTGCCGCGCTCCTGCAGCTCGCAGCATTGCTGCTGGTCGCTAAGTATGCAGATCAAGCAGCGATGCCTCGCTGGATGGGAATCGTTGCTGGCATCCTTATTTTAACTTCGGTATCCGGCAACTTGTTCGCATTATTTCTAGGGTTATTATTGATTGCGAAGCTGCGGGACAAGGGGTATTCATCCGGCTCTAAGCTTGGAGAAGTTGTGGAGCGTCTGTCGAGGAGCTCGACTTCCATGCTGGGACTGCTCTTTATCCTGTTCCTGCTCACGCTGGCCATAACCAGTTACCTGACCTTTGATTACGGCCTTGCGGTTGAGAACAACTACAGCTTAATTCTTCAATCTCCTGAGCTGGCTTACCCGCTAGGAACGGATAATTTCGGAAGAGATCTGTTCTCGCGTATCGTCTTCGGCGCACGAATCTCTTTGGCTGTCGGCTTGTTGTCAACGCTCATCCCCGTCTTGATTGGGGGCGTTCTAGGTGCAGTCTCTGGCTATTACGGGCGGCATACGGACAATATTATTATGAGGATATTAGATATCCTCTATGCGATTCCTGGCATTCTGCTTGCCATTGCAATTATTGCGGCATTTGGCGCAAGTACGGTCAATCTCATTTTGGCATTAAGCGTAGGTGCGATTCCAACTTATGCCCGGACAATGAGAGCCAATGTCATGCTCGTATCTACGCTGGAATATGTACAGGCTGCTAGAGCTTTCGGCTCCAGTGACCGAACTATTTTGTTCAAGCATATCGTACCTAACTCCATCGCGCCGATGATTGTAAAATCTACGCTGACGATTGGTACTGCGGTCATCTCGACCAGCAGCTTGAGTTATTTGGGGCTTGGCGTCGAACCGCATATTCCGGAGTGGGGAAATATATTAAAACTCGGAAGCGCATATCTGGAAACGCATGCCTATACGGCTGTTTATCCGGGACTTGCGATTATCGCGCTTGTACTCTCATTCAACTTTCTTGGCGACGGCTTGCGCGATGCGCTGGATCCGAAGCTGGATTAAAGATTTCATCCCTTTTTTAAAATATAGGAAAGTATAAGCTTCACATTTGTACTCCGCCTATATTTTGCGAGAAACTTCTTGTCCTTAAACAAGGACGACGAAGTCGTTTCTTCATAACCTCATTCATATTCCATCGACTTCTACGTTACGAGACCGGAATGGCCGATAACTGAATGTGAGTTAACATACAAGATAAAGATAAAACAGGAGGAGACTACTATCATGAAGAACAAAGGCAAATTCGCCGCATTGTTGCTAATCAGTCTTTCGATTATGCTCAGTGGCTGCAAATTAACAACAAAGAACGACGTGAAGGAATCACCAGCACCAACGCAAGGAACAGAGGCAGTCGTTGACAGTAACCCAGTAGATATAGAATTGCTTGGCATGAGCTCAAACGAGGCTGACCTTAACATTGTTCGCGATCAGCTTACAAAAAACGGCTTTAAAGTGAAATTGAATCTACAAGCTGATTACGGCAGCTTCAAATCGCAGCAGGACGCTGGCAACTATGACATCGCATTGTCCAACTGGACTACCGTTACAGGTAACCCCGACTATGCAGTACGCTCGCTCTTCAAAACAGGCGGAGACTACAGCATCCTTGCTGATCCAGAAATCGATAAATTGATTGATGCGGCTGGTGCTCAAACGCCAGAAGAGTACACAGAAACGTACAAGCAATTCGAGCAGCAGCTTGTCTTTGACAAGGCTTATATCGCGCCGCTATACAACTCATTGAAAGCACAGGCCTTGAATCAAGACGTACTGAACAAGGATTCCGTACGCATCTCGAAGTCACGTTCCCTTCCTTGGGAAGATGTTGATTTTAAAGACACTTCAAAGCGTGCAAAAGATGCGCTAGTACTTCAATCGACTATGCCGACGCTGACGTCGCTTGATCCAATCAAAGGCAACGACGGCTCCATCAACATTATTAATACGAATATGTATGTGCGTCTAGTGAATCTAACAGATGATGATAAAATCACTTCCGAAGGTTCCCTGTCGTTGAATCATGCGATTGCTGATGGCAATTCCGATTACTACTTTATCCTAAGAGACGATATCAATTTTGCTCAAATCAAAAACAAGCTCGCAGTAGATACTGGCGAACGTGTTGGTGCTGACGATGTAATCTTCTCGCTGAACCGCGCGAAAGACAAAAACTCTGTACCTGACCACCGTACGTTTACTCTTCACGAGCATATCAATAACGTGGAGCTTGTAACGGATGCTGCAGCACTAGATGCTGTTAAGGTTTCCGGTGGCAGCGACACAGTAAAAGCAGCTCTTGAAAAAGGTCTTGGTTCAAAAATTTCCGCTCTCGTATCGGATAAGAAGCAAGCGAACAACAAAGAGGGTAAATACCAAGTCGTTAAGCTTACGACGACTGAGCCTTTCCCGCAAGTACTGAACTACTTGGCTCACCAATCGGCAGGTATCGTGTCCAAGAAACAAGTAGAGAGCATCAACACGTACGATGTAGCTAAATTCGATGTGAACAAAGATATTCCTTACGGCGACCAAAATACGGTAACAGAAGGCAGCGCGTATAACAACACATTGTTTACAAGCGGTCCATACATCCTGTCCTCCAAAAATGATTACGAAGCTATTTTCTACAAAAACCCTGCGTATATGAAGGGTACAGAAAATGAGCCGAATATCGCTAATATTAAAATCCGTTTTATCAAAGACGCAGACAGCAGCTTGTCCGCGCTCCGCAGTGGTGAGATTCACATCTACTACGGCGTATCCGAGACGAAATTTGACGTTGTGAAKGGCGACAGCAAGCTGGCGCTTCAAACCGTACAAAGCAATGCTGTTTCTTACTTGCTGTTCAATACAAAAAACCGTCCAGTTGCGGAAAGCGCAGACCTGCGGAAAGCAGTTCTATACTCCATCAACCAGGATGAGATCTTGGCTTTCTACAATGGCAACAAGTTCAAAGCCGTTTCCACGCTTAGCCCGCTTGTGAATACAGGCATGGAGCTGAAAGCTGATCCGGCGAAAGCGAAAGAATTCCTAAACGCCTACAAAGCAAGCAAGTAACTTTTAATATTGGCAAGAGACTGCCTCCGGTTATCCATGATGACCGGGGCAGTCTCTTTCACATAGGACTGCTCACATGCGAGCGCAAAGGAGAGAATACGAATGGCTGACACACTGAAGCCCGAAACGAAGCTTTCACAATGGGATGCCTTGATGCTGGAATCGCTGAAGGCTTACGGCTGGCCAAATGATGAACTGATTAGCAAAGTGCAGGCTGGCAATTTGCCGACAGATGAAAGCAAGTTCCATTTCGAATACACCGCTTTAACCGCTTTGGCGAATGAGGAACAAGATACTTTCGTACAAGCTGTAACAAGCGGCTATCAAATCAAGTACAACACGATACGCGGCATTCACAGCTGGATACTTGTCGCACTGAAGCAAGAAGCAGAGCTTATTCTGGAGCCGGAGAACGAAGCGGTCATCGCCCATTTGTCAGAAGCTGAAGCACAGCGCCTCGCTTCCGTCCTTTCATTCGGCTGGGGAGTATCCCCTCATGAGGGAGAGCGAGATTCAGACGGTAGAGCAGCGTATAAGGTGGCACCTGTTAGAGCATAAGGGTTGGCTGGAATTAAAAAAGGAATAATTTATGATTATGGTTTCGGTGAACAGAATTGTGACCTATAAGAAGGATGCTTTTTTTAAAAATGCTCTTCGTTTAGGGTTCTGGAACGAATGTTATACCTATACAACGAACCCAGTACCGCATCGGTACTGGGTTTGTTGTATAACCTTAAACATCTTCCCATCCAAAATAAGAATAGGGGAACCAAGAAGTCGAGACATACACAACAGCATGGCTCTCCTTATCGAATATGAACGATATTGAATACATATTATCAGGGTTGTTAAGCTTATCATGAATGGAAATGTCGCGGAAATTTCCGTCGCTCGTCTTCTCGTAGAAATAGGTAGCTTGATCTGCATTAAAACCAAAAGTTCCATATAGGCGAAGGACATCGAACATGGTGCTTTCTCCAAGGACAATCCCCTTATATGTACGTAATGACGGATTTGTATTGGCAGGTTCAATAGTGTCTTGATCTATTTTCCAAGAATCAATCAGCCCATCTTTGTTGTAGTGTGCTGAGAATAAAGGGTAAATGTTATTATTAAAGACATCCTTTTCATCCGAAACCTCGTATAGCTCCTCTATTGTTTTTTTTGAGTCTCCTATCTTCACCTCAGTAAAAGGACTATTTCCAAATAAATTGAAGTCATTTCTCGTGACGGGTTCGGCGCTGAAATCTGGAATACGCTGGACGGCTGCAGATGGTAAAGACGGTAGAAGTGTTCGATCCGATGGAGCGGTTGGCCTTTTTTCTATATCCAGTACTCCTTTAAAGGTGAGCTGTCTAATCCACTGAATGGCTTCTGCTCGTGAAAAAGAGTCCTGTCCATTGAATTGCTCTGGCGTTATAGCTTCACTGTTAGCCATACCGTTTCCAATAAGGTAAACAACGGCGTCTTCGCCTTCAAAATGAACCCCTTGCACGGCACAAATGATTTCTGAAGCTCGTGACTTCGTGATTGGCTCCATTCGCAGCTTATGGTTCGAAGCGCCAGATGTAGGATGATTAAAGCTCTCTGCCAGGCGATAGGGGCCGCCTGTCCAATCATCATTACCCTCAGGGGAACTTGCGGATGGCAAAGCCATACCCAAGGCTCTATAAAGAGCTTTTAAAAACTCTGCTTCAGTTATTGGCTCGTCAGGCTTTAAGCTGCTGTCAGGGTATCCATTTATAATATTTTGTGCCATAGCCCATTGAAACAAACGCTCAGCCCAGTGTCCTTTCATTCCATAGGGCTTGATAATGAGAAAATCGTATTTTCCGTCATCTTTTTGATCCTGAGCATGCAAAGTTGCTGTTGTTGTTAACCAAAATAATGAAGATACGATGATCAGACATGTGACTATACGCTTAATCTTAAACATAAAATTCATCCTTCCGAATCCAAATAAGTACCGTTTTTTATATTGTTAAAAACTTCCTAATGTTATATCGGAAAGTATAGTATTTTAACTGATAGCTGCGAGTGAAAACGGCGATTTGATTTATTTTCTTTAAACTGAATTAGATGAGGCGATGTAGGATGAAAAAGAACATCGATGATATCGATGGTTCTTAAATCCGCTGCTAGGTTGATTTCATGGAACATAAGCAAGCTTTAAAAATAATTTGAATATTCCTTTACAGGAATATTCCCGTTGTGGTATATTTGATTCAACAAAAGGAAATACAAGGAGGGAGGGCTTAAAGGATTCAATAAAGTAATGATTGCTTTAGAGAAGGCTTATTTAATTAAATCAAGTGAATGGATGTTTTTCTTATGAATGCTAACGTTATGAGTGCCTTGGCTGAGCCTAACCGCCTGCAGATTGTTGACCTATTGCGAGCGAGTCCTCTAACGGTTGGGGAGATTGCTGAAAGGCTTGGCCTACGCCAGCCCCAAGCTTCCAAGCATTTGCGCGTCCTTAGCGAGGCCGGTATTGTTGAGGTGCAGGCGATTGCTAACCGTCGTATTTACAAGCTGCGTCCTGATCCGTTTAAGGAATTAGACGCTTGGCTTGAATCATACCGACGTATGTGGGAGGAGCGCTACGATCGGCTGGATGATTATTTACTGGAGCTGCAAAACAAGGAAACAGATAAGTAAGATTAGCAATAAGACATAAACGGATTAATGATATAAATACAAATATGAGGAGGAAGTTTAATATGAATAACCCTAACCTAACTAATCAATTGGTATCGAAAGTGGAAGGAAGTACACTTATATTGGAGCGTGTGTTTCAAGCACCGCGTGAGCTTGTATTTAAAGCTTTTTCGGAGGCAGAGCATTTAAAACATTGGTGGGGACCAAAAGGCTGGACTTTACCTGTATGCAACGTCGACTTCCGTCCAGGTGGAACTTGGCATTATTGCATGAAGTGTGAAGATAAGAACCAAGGCGATTTCTACGGTATGGAATCGTGGGGTAAAGCATTCTATCAGGAGATTACAGCACCGGAGCAGATCGTCTATAGAGATTGTTTCTCGGATGCGGAAGGCAATATTGCGGAAAATATGCCGCAAATGATGGTTACACTCGATTTTATTGAGCAAGATGGCAAGACGAAGCTAGTTAACACCGCGAAATATGCATCGCCAGAAGCTTTGCAAACGGTGATTGATATGGGAATGATTCCAGGCATAACGCAAACGTTTGAAAACTTGGATGTTCATCTAGAAAAGCTGCAACAAAGCAATTAAGGTATAAAGGCGCAGAATGAACCTAGGTTCATTCTGCGCCTCTTAGTTATGGAGAAATAAACGAGATGGAATCAGTGATCTAATACTACATTGCTCCGAATACTCCTTGAATAAAGATACAAATATTGACACAAACGTCCTAACATACTACACTATGTAGTATGTTAGGACGTGATCGCATGCAAATAAAAAGACTGAACGTGAGCGGTGAGGGACTGAATCGATTTTTTGGGTCGCTTGAAGCTAAAATTATGGATATTCTATGGTCTTTCGATGGTTTGAGTATCAAAGAGGTACAGGCAATTTTAAATCAGGAGAATCCGATTTCTGTTAACGCAGTGATGACAGTGATGAACCGATTGCTGGACAAAGGCCATCTTACGAAGAGGCAGACTGGAACGGGGAGAAACCAAGCTGCACAGTTCAGCACTGTGCAGTCAAGGGAACAATTTTTATCGGAACAGACGAAAGCAGTATCACAGGGACTTATACAGGAGTATGGCAGTTTAGTCGTGAACCATATGATCGATGCGCTGGATGACGTTGATCAGGAAACGATCGCGAAGCTGGAACGCAAACTAAGCGAAATCAAGAGAGGAAAAAAAGAATGAACCCTCCGGTTAAGCTGAAATGGATCTTTGCATTAATGATCATCTGCATGGCTTTGTTTAGCATGCAGATGGGGATTTTTGTTGCACGCCAAATGGGAGACGAGAAGCTACATGGTTTTACTTTGACATTTGTCCTGCTTATCATGGTCGCCTTGTATACACTCATAAGGGTAATCTGGCGAATGATAACGCAGACGTATTTTTCGAGGAAATGGCTAAAGCTGTTTTATGCCATTAAACATGACAGACTAACGAAACGCTTTAACTATAAGTATCGCAGCTTAAAAACAGAAATCATCGTGGTGAAGGATGATGCTTTTGTCGCGCTGGCGATCGGCATGCGACGGCCGAAAATTGTGGTCTCAACAGCGGTTCTTGATATATTCAGTGATGATGAGGTAAAGGCGATATTGCTGCATGAATGGCATCATTGTCTCAATCGTGATAATTTCAAGCTGTTTCTGATGACCATGCTGACGGAAGCTTTTGCGTATTGGCCCATTATGAAGCCGATATATCGCTATTATCAAACATGGACCGAGCTGCTCGCCGACCGCTTTGCGATCCGCCAAATGGGTTCGGAGCTGCATTTGGCTAGTGTACTATTGAAGTTGTCAAAGCTGGGGGGAATGAAGCAGCATGCGGCATCTGTTCATTTTGCAAATACAACGATGCATTATCGCATCATGCAAGTTCTAGAGCCTGACAAAACAGTGAAGGTAAAGATAGCCTTGCGCAGACCACTGCTTGCCTCTTTATCGTTGCTGCTGCTATTTATGTTGGGCGGAGATTCATAAATTTTTTTACGCAATCATACTACACATTGTAGTATTGTGGAAGGCGACAGGTCATGGTGATATGAACCTAGGGAGGATAAGTGAATGAGAGTTATTTTATTTTCAATTGGAGAGTTCCAAATACATTCTTACGGAKTAGTGGTGGCTTTGGCGGTTTTGCTAGCGCTGGGGATGGCTCGTCATTTGGCTGCCGGTACTTTGTATCAGGAGCATATACTGAACATGGTTCCATATCTATTCGTTGGTGCAATCTTGTCTGCGCGAATCTGGCATGTTTTCTTTTTTCAATGGGAGTATTACTCGAAGCATCTTATCGAAATCATATACATATGGCATGGCGGAATTTCGATTCAAGGAGCATTGATTGGCAGCTTCGTGGCTTTGATCGTCTATACGAGGAAGCATCGTTTATCCTTTTGGGAGCTGGCCGACATAATGGCTCCAGCAATCGTCTTGGGGCAGTCGATTGGCAGAATTGCCTGTTTTCTGAATGGAGATGCGTATGGTTCGCCAACTAGCTCGGGCTTCGGTATTGTTTATCCAGAAGGAACGATGGCTTACGACGTTTACGGCTCACAACCGTTGTGGCCTGCGGAAATATGGGAGGGACAGTGGGATCTCATCGTATTCGTCTTGCTAATCTTATTGAAAAGCAGGAAGTGGGGAGCCGGGGTATTATTCTTAACTTACAATATCCTGTATTCATTCGGACGTTTTAACTTGGAATGGCTGCGGGGAGATTCGCCGCGATACTTGTTTAATTGGACAGCCGGTCAGTGGACTAGCTTCAGCGTTATAGCGGTTAGCTTATGCTTAATTGTTTTCCTTGTTATGCGGGAGCGGAAGAAGATGCGTATTTCTATCCGATAGCTCCGATGCACTGAATTCAATGAATAAACATGCTGTAGTGTACTCTGTTGAAAATGTTTTTACATTCCGTCAGCCGCAGCTATCATTCGAATCGTATATTACTAGAAAAAAACAGCGTACTCAGTTACCCAAGTACGCTGTTTCCTTCTTCATTGCGCTAGATTACCAGTTGTTTCCGGATACTCTTGTCACTGTAAAGTTCGGGCTGCCGCTTTCACCATAAATGGCTGCGACACCTGGATTATTCACTTTGACATTCGTAAAGCTTGCTCCGCCGACAGCTGGCCCTTGGCCTTGTTCTCCTCTGACCACGAGCTTGATGCCGTAGCGGGAAGGGTTGTTGATGTTAACGTTCTCTACGCGAACGTTTTGCATAGCAAGGTTCTCTGGCGATTTTGTCTGGAACATTAGACCGAAGTACACGGGATTATTAATGTCCACATTTTTTACGAGAATGTTTTTGAAGGTTCTGTCTCCTCCGAAGAACCAGATAGCGCCAAAGTTTTGATATTCATTAATTTTGTCATCAGCGCCTACGCTGGTCCAGAAATCTCCACCCGTACGGTCTAATGTTACGCCATCAATTACAGTATCCTTATCGCCAAATCCTAATGTGTTATAACCAAAGCTTAAGCTGCTGATGGTAATGCCTGGATAAGTCAACGTATCTGCACCATAGAGGTTTTGATATAGGTTATCCGAGCCGCCGTATACGGCGAAAGCTGCTGCGCGTCTTACACAGGTTGCTGTAAGATTCGTGTATTTGTTGCCTACATTGTAGGAACCGCCTGCATCAACTGCACTGAATAAGGCGAAGGCATCGTCACCGGCGCCTCTTGAGTAGTTGTTGTCAATCACGTTATAGGATGAGCCGTTGGTCATATTAATTCCATCTGCGAATGTGTTTTTGATACGATTGTCTTTGAACGTGTTGTTGGAGGAATTCACGCCCCAATACAAGCAGATGAAGTGTTCAACCCAGACGTTCTGAACGGTTACATTCTGCATGCCGTTGCCATCGATGAATTTACCAGGACCGTCAGTTCTGTATACATAGTTGCCCCATGCAGACAGGTCTTTAATCGTTGAACCGTTAGCGGTAGAGCCAATATTAAAGCCTACATCCGTATTGGATTGGTTCTGTGGCGCAACCAATTTGGTATGCCATGGACCAGCACCAATGATTTCGGTTGCACGTCCATAAAGGAATATTTTACTGTTGATCACCCATTCGCCTGCAGGGATGTAAATCCCCTTTTTCGTGGAATCCTGTCTAAATTCATTAAGCGCCTGCTCTATGGATTTGGAGGAGGAAACCGAAATATATTTAGTCGTGTCAGGGTTGGCGGCTGGAGGAGCGACATTTTCGGTTTCAATCATGTCAACATAGATTGCCGAAACGTCACCAGCATCCTTTTGAATTTTGATCTTCGTTCCTGCTGGATACACTTGATCAAGCAGCAACTGAGAATCTTCATAAAGCCAGTAAGCAGTTAATCCTGCCCCAGGCGCATTGTCGTAACCCAGGCGGCCAAGCGTACTTGGTGTTGCATATACGTAAGAGAACTTGGAGGTTACCGTGAATTTGCCTTTACTCACACCGTTAGCATAAATACTAATCGTTCCGGTCGTATTTTCTGCAACTGCGTTGCGAAGGACAAAAGCGTTAGCAGAAGAAGTTAGCGTAAACTCTACATATTCGCCAGTTGCATCAAGATGCACGGCGGAGCGTCCAGAAGCTTCACCCGCATAATCGCCAGGCTTGAAGTTAGGAGCTAATTTTGTTCCGTTCGTTGTATTGGAAGAGGACTCTGCTTCAATAATGGTAAACGGCATATTAGCGCCGCGGCCGGAATAAAGGCTTGTTGTATTTGAGTTGTTAGCTTGCTTAATGAGTACTTCGTTTGTGTCAGCTGCAACAGTGGAAGTTACTGTATAGCTGCCATTGACAGCGGTCCAAGTCCCCAGGCTGACATTGACGGATTGGTCTACTGCTAATGAGCCATTATAGGAACCATTTAAGGTTTGAATGGTTGCACCAGCAGCATTTTTAAGAACTAGTGTTATGGCATGAGCACCACCAGCGGAAGCAATGTTTCCTTGGTTTTTAAGATTTACGGTAAAGGTTACTGTATTGCCTGCACTTGGATTGCTTGGATTCCAAGAGGCGGTTGCGATTAGATCGGAGCTGGACACGGCAGCTACGGTTAATGCAGCCGGGCTGCTATAGCTGTTGTTAGTCTCGTTCTGCTCAATAATCGCATTGCTCTCGTCGACCTTGGCGCTAACGGCGTAGGTTCCAGCATTTTTTGCTCCGGCATTCAGCGATACGGCAGCTGAAGCGCCAGCCGTCAATGCGGCTACTGGAGCAGATCCTGCTAGCTCGTTGCCGAGATAAAAATTGACTGTAGACGCAGGGGCGTTTGCAGTGCCGATATTTTTAACGGTTGCGTTAAGGGTAATCGCATTCGTCTCTACTGGAGCTGTAGGCGTCCAAGTTATTCCTGTAATCGTAAGATCCGGATTTGGAGCTGGAGCGCCATAGATTTCAAATTCGGCTACTTGGCCAGCAGGAGCGCCGGAGTTGTTCGTTATGTTCAATTGGACCTGTTTCGCCGTAGCGGTTACCGGAATCGTTACCGAGTTGCCGTTAGCGGGGTTAAACGTGTAAGATGCCGCGGAAACCAAGCTGCTGAATGTGGAAGAGTTCTGGGTGTTGCCTAACACTTGGATCGTTTGGGTTCGCGTACCCCATTCGCTAGACGGGTTTAGCTTCACAACAACCGATGTGATGTTGTGATTGGAACCGAGATCGACGGTTAATTGGCTAGGATTGCTGCCGCCTTCCCAGTATGTAGCCGTATTGCCGTCGTTGCCGTTCGTTGCTACGAATGTGTGGACGGTAGAACTGGAAGTGATTGATTTACCTAGAGCTAAGTTGCCGCCAGCAGGTGGCGTTGGTGTAATTGTAGGCATCGGTGTAGGTGTAGGTGTAATCGTCGGTGTAGGAGTTGGCGTTTGTGTAGGCACAGGTGTAGGGGTTGGAGTAGCTGTTGGTATAGGAGTAGGTGTTGGCGTTACTGTGGAACCGTAGATTTCGAATTCAGAAATTTGTCCAGCTTGCCAACCCGTGTTAGCCGTAAAGTTTAAGCGAACATAACGGGTGCTGGTTGCTGTAAAGTTGATTGTTACGGTGTTGCTGCTCACTGCTGGATTGAATGTGTAGGATGCAGAACCAACAATATTAGAGAACGTTGTGCCGTTTGTGCTGCCTTGTACAGCTAAGGTTTGTGAACGTGTTTCCCAGCCCGCAGGCAGCTTTAGTTTAACTTGATCAATGCTCGTATTCGCACCAAGATCGATTTGGAGCCATTGTGGAAATGCATTGTTTACGCTCTCCCAATAGGTACCCTGGTTGTTGTCATTAACATTGCTCGCTACATACACATCGGCATAGCCGCTGGCTGATACAACTTTGCCCAGAGCAAGATTAGGGCCTCCGGCGGCTGAAGATACGGAGGGGTACAGCGTAAGCTGCGACAGCAATAAAACAAATGCCAAAGACATGATGACGAATGGATTTCTTTTTACCAATTCGTTCATTGATAACATGAAAAACCTCCTAGTCAGATGTTTTAACCTCGAATTAATGCGCTTTCATTTTTGCACATCATTTCATTCTTTCTTAATCACCTCCTTAAATGTGTGAAGTCATCATGATTCTAGACCACAATGCAATAAAACCAATATTTATTTAATATTGGTTTATAAAATAGGCGGATAATGCTGCACGATCAAACGATATTGCAAACAAACTTATAGTACTAGCATAAATCAGTTACACAGCTTGCTGAATATGCATTCCTACGATTATCGTGTGTAATATTATTGTTTAGATAAACGGGGTCTATATATTAGAGGTTTTCAGTTGAAAATAAGCAACTACACTTTATGAAAAAACTTGCCAAGACACTGTCTAATGAATTTAACACTGCAAAGCAGGTTAGCTATATGTGCACATCAGTCAGCAGTAGCTGAATCTAAGAGCATAAATGCACTTATTTAACTAAATATTTTTCAATTTTGCTCAACTAGATGCATTTATACACCTATTCGAATCATTTTCATCTCGTTTGTTAAAAACAGGTGCACTTCTGCGCTTATTTACACTCGACTATCGGTTCACGCACACCACTAATCTCTATATCGATATCAAAAATGGCATTGTAAACGAGCTTTATCTTGAGTGTTTAATAGACTAAATAAAGGGTAATTCATCCGTAAAACTACCGTCTTCCAATATAGCCCTGTTTCAAAATCACCCCTTGGAGGTAAGAAGAAGCATACAATTATCGAGGAGATGATGAAGATGAATACAAACGGACTGAAAGATAAAGTGAAGGGTATTGCGAACCAAAGCAAAGGCGAAATGAAGGATAGCTATGGCAAAGCGACAGATAACAAGAAGCTGCAGGCGGAAGGCAAGTTGGATAAGCTGAAAGGTACTGCACAGGAGAAGCTTGGCGAACTGAAGGAAAAAATCAGCAAGTAGCGAATGGACGATAATGTATGCATCTGAGCCAATAGGTTTGCGGAAGGGCTGCCTAGCGGTGTTCAGGTACCAATCATTATTAGCTGCTTATAATTTGCAATGAGGCGCAGTCGGCTCTCCCGTCGAAGGGAGGCTGGCTGCTCTTTTTGTGCTTACTCCCTGCAAGTAATTCTACGTATTTACATATAATTTTCCTTCAGCAGCCTTACAATTCGAGACCTTTCGTTCTCATTATCGTACAAAATAGGAGATGAAAAATGCGGGATGAATGGAGGAGCTGTAATTGCGTCTGATTATTGAAGATATCGTCAAGCGATTTGAGGATAAACAAGTGCTCCAGGGAGCCGGATTTACTTTTGAGAAAGGAAAAATATATGGTCTGCTTGGCCGAAACGGTGCAGGCAAGACGACGCTATTCGACTGTCTGAGCGGAGAGAAGGACATGGATGGCGGGCAAGTGCTGTTGGAAGTGGATGGCCACACGAGGAAGCTAAGCGAGCAGGATGTCGGATATGTGTACTCGCTGCCGATTCTTCCCGAGTTTCTTACGGGCTATGAGTTCGTGAAGTTTTTTATGGATATTAACAAAGGCAAGCTGCAAATGGATAAGAGCATTGATTATTATTTTGACATGATGAGCATGACAAAGGAGGATCGCCATCTGCTGATCAAAGGCTACTCACACGGCATGAAGAATAAGCTGCAAATGCTGCTATTTCTCATAACGAAACCGCCAATTATACTGCTCGATGAGCCGCTTACCTCCTTCGATGTTATTGTTGCTCTGGAGATGAAGAACATGCTGAGGGAGATGAAGAGTGATCACATTCTGATATTCTCTACGCATATTTTGCAATTAGCTTCAGATCTATGCGATGAGCTGGTTGTTTTGAACAAAGGGAAGTTGTCTGCCGTACCGTCAGAGCTGCTGCATAGCGCGGAATTTGAGCAATCCGTCATTAACCTGCTGAAGGATGAAGCCCATGCTGAGAACGCTTAATACGCTGCTCGCCATTCGAACCTCCATTACGGCAAACATGCTCATTTATTATATTCAGAAGCTGCCGCTGCTCGGCAAGCTGGTGCACAATAGCTTCTACGCCAATTTGGGGCTCAAGAAGGCCGTTTCTATTATAGCGCTCATCATTACCCAGCTGTGGGGATTCATACTCCGATTCGCGTATTTGGGGATACTTATCTACTTGCCTATAGCGGAAATCGTTGTGGGATTGTCTGAGGAAGAAAAGCACCAGCAATTTGTACATATTTTTGCAATCATTAGCTTTGTAGTGGCAGCGATCAGCAGCGCGACTGTACTCGAACCAAAGCGAGAGAAGTACGTAGCGGTGAAGCTGATGAGGTTGTCTGGAAAAAGATATATGCAGGCGTCACTTGCCTATCGTTATACAACCTTTTTGTTATATCTGCTGCCARCCATGCTTTTGTTCGGATCACTCGCGGGAGTCTCCATTTTGCAAGGGGTTTTGCTAACCATTATGGTCACAATGTGGCGAGTTCTTGCGGAGTATGCACATCTCAAGCTTTTTGAGAAAACAGGGATTGTACTGATTAAACAAACAGCTCTGGTATGGATGATTATTTTAATTGGTTATGCCGGCGCGTATCTCCCACTGCTGCTCGGCAAAGTTCCGTTTACAGGTACGTTTCTTCTAAGTCTGCCGGTTAGTATTGTCATTATAGCTGTAGGCTTGTTTGCTGTATTTCAACTGGCCCGTTATACCGGTTACAGTGGAGTAGTTGATGCGGCAACTAAGAGGGATGACCCTTTGCTCGATCTGGGTCGTATGGTGACAGAGTCACAGAAGAAGAGCGTCAAATCAAAGGATAGCGATTATATCATAGACGTAAATGAGCAAGGCAAGTTAGACGGCAAAAAAGGTTATGCTTATTTGAACGCTATATTTTTTCTCCGGCATCGCAGCCTAATCAGCAGCCCGGTTAACAAACGATTAGTTATCGTTGGTGCTTTTGGTGTGGTGGGTATTCTGCTTACCTTCCTATTCCGAGAGCAGCTGCAGAGTCTAAAATGGACTGTGGGAACGGTATTTCCGTTCTTAGTTCTAATTATGTATTACATGTCCGTTGGAGAAAACATTTGCAAGGCCATGTTCTACAACTGCGATCTTAGCCTAATGCGTTATAGCTTCTATCGCGGCTCGGCATTTGGTCATTTCCTCATTCGGCTAAAAAAAATGATGGGCTTGAACCTGAGTATTGCCGCTGCTTTTGGGGTGTCACTAACAGCAATTATCGCAGCAGCGGGCGGGGAGTGGCTAAACAGAGAACTGTTCATGCTTTGGATCTGTGTTATTTCGCTTTCCGTGTTTTTCACCATACATCATTTGTTTATGTATTATATTTTTCAACCGTATTCTACAGAGCTGAATGTGAAAGACCCGCTATATTATATAGTGAATATGGGGATATCAGCAGCTAGCGGGRCATGTATCTTTTTGCGAATTCCGATAGTGCCATTTACGGTGAGTATAGCTGCTTTGACGCTGATATACTTAGCTGCTGCGCCAGTGCTTGTCCGCAGGTACGGGCCGAGAACGTTTCGAGTGAGATAAGAACGATGATGCTCTTGCTTGCAGAACGAATTTTTAAAAAAGTGCAAGTATCTCCTACATCGTCACAAGAGTATAGTAAACAACGACAGGCCACGCCTAGCTTAGCCAGGCGTGGCCTGTGGTTACTGCCGTTGTTTGTTAGTCCTCGCTTGTTACCTTTCCAAAAAGGGATAGAGCGTAAAGCGCAGCGACACCGACGACGATATATACAATTCGTGATCCAACCTCTTCTGTTCCCCCAAAAACCTCACTGACGACGTCATAATTGAATAAGCCCACGGATAACCAATTTAAGCCGCCTAGGATGATCAGAATAAGACTAATTACGTTAAGTGCCTTCATCAGAAATAACCTCCTTAATGGGGTTTCCTAACTTTTTTGTTGAAAAGCCTGATGCATGTGCGCTGATTCTTAGTTGTTTACTATAGGATTATGAGTATCAGCCGCATGATATGCCATACAAGCCTCATCCTTTAAACGCATGTATCGCATTTTTTACAGTGCTTGAACAAGTTAAAGCGGGTAGATTTTCTTCGTGAGCTGCATAGATAATATCACCAACTAGACAAGAGCACGATCAGACAATCATACCTCCTCATATGTTAGGGATAAGGAGGGAATGTACATTATGAACTACAAGAGTACCACGATAAAGAGCAAGTGGACAAAAACGAAATGGCTGCTTAAGAATGCAGATGTAAGAGCGTACGTTCCTAAGACGCTGCGCTTTAACCGAAGGAATCTTAGTATGATCCTTTCTCAATATCCTACTGTCTATTTCAAGCCGACCACTGGTTCAGGCGGCTTTAATATTATACGGATAAAGAAGCAGGGAAATGGTTATCAGATCCAACACAACTCCGAAAAAAATCACTGCTCCACGCTCGACGCCCTTTATGGAAAATTGAAAAAGCATGCGAGGAAACGTTCTTATTTGCTGCAAAAAGGTATTCATCTTGCCACTGTGAATGGCAACTCTTTCGACATAAGGGTCATGGTTCAAAAGACGAACAACGGCATATGGAAGAGCAGTGCGCTCTTCACGAAAATAGGCAAGCGGGGGAAAGTTACAACAAACTATCACCAAGGCGGCCAGATCGGATATTTCAAGAATACACTTTCTCAAGCAGGGTTCAGTTATGCTAGAGTAAAAAGAAAGGAAGCAGAACTGAAGAGGCTTGGCAGATCAGTTGGACGTATATTTGATAGACATGGAAGTAGATTTCGTGAGCTGGGCCTCGACGTCGCCTTGGACAAAACCGGAAATGCTTGGATTCTAGAGGTAAATACGAGACCGCAGTTCTATCCGCTGAAGCATTTAAAGGACAAAAGCATGTATCGACGCATTACATCTTATGCCAAGCAATATGGAAGGAAGAAATCGACAAAAAAACGACGCCTCTCGCGAAAGAGGGCGTCGTTTTTCTTTTAGCTAATCATTTAGGGATTTTCAATACCGTGCCGGCTTTTACATTATCAATATCTACGATTTGATTGAAGTCGGCAATAAACATTGCGTATTTGTTAGAGCCATAATAGGTTTTGGAAATGCTGTAAAGCGATTCACCGTTTTTAACGGTATGATCTACTGTCTCAAAACCTGGAGAAACGCCCCATGAGCTGTCATCTTCCTCTTTCTTGTAATTTTTAAGAGAAGGAATGATGAGATTGCTGCCTGCTTTCAATCCGGCGTTTTTGTCAATTTTGTTTTCCTGCGCAATGTAACTTACATATTCCGCGGATTTATAAAACATTTTGGATATGCTGGAGAGGGTATCGCCAGCCTGTACCAAATAGGTTGCTGGCAGGGTGATTTTGGAATAATCCTTTGACCCTTGCGAGCTGCCGCCTGTTGATCCAGTGCCAGAGGATAATGCAGGAATAGTTAGCTTATCTCCAGCTTTCATATCATTAATAAACAAAATATGGTTATGCTCTGCAAGCAGTGCATAGTGGTCTTTCGATTGATAAAATTTCTCGGATATTGAGCTTAAGGTGTCGCCTTTTTGGACGATATAGGTAGTTGGAAGCTTTATCGTTTCATTGGAGGAGCCTGTGGGCTTGTCGCTCTCCTTCGGCTCTTGTACAGGTTTTTCAACCTTGTCTGGTTTTTCTGTCACAACGGGCTTAGAAGTGTCAGGTGTTTTAACGGTCTCTTTGACCGGTGGATTTGGATTATTAGTCTCAACAGGTTTGGAACCCGTATTGGTATCCTGCTTCTCTTCAGCTGACTCTTGTTTTTCTTCCTCGTCTACAGATCCTGCGGGGATAAGTTCGTCTGTAATCGTTTCAAGCCCGCCATTTGCATTTTTGCTTGAATTCGAGTTAGCAGTTTCATTATTGAGCGCTTGCTCATTTGATTGCTCTAGCTTATTAGCAACAGCGGATTGCAGGTTGAAATCAAGCACACTCAAATATTTGCCGTACAGAACGCCGCAGACTCCAATGAGAATAATGACTATTGCCAAGTAGATGATGAGAGTCGTTTTTTTCAAAGATACAAAGCTGCCTTTTTGACGGTTATTGCTGCGTGTAATTTTCTGATTCAAGCACGTTTTCCCCTTTATTCTCAACTTGATTCTATTTTATCCGACAAGTTCCAACATGTGGAATGGGACTAAACAGCCATTTCAACAGTATGCAAAATGCTCCGGATGCAACTCGCATATACTGCCAATTTGTGCATAGCGCCAAAAAATGAAGTATTTAATAGAACGTAGCTCAAAAAGACCAGTTTAAATGGCAAAATACATACAACAATGGTTATTTTACACTATGCTTCTATACAAGATCTAAACATACGATTCAGTGGAATGAATAGAAAAAAAAGCCGCTCGCCATCCAGTGAATACTGGAGGGAGAACGGCTATTAAACTTGTTTTGTTTGACCCTGTCTCTAGCCCTAGATCAAGCCTTTTACGACGAGCTTAAATTTCTCTTCTGTAATTGAGCTTTCACGAATTCTAGGCTCGCGAGATTGGAATCCAGCAAATGAAGATGCTTCCCACCCCAGGCTCGCTCTCAACGGAAATATGTCCGCCCATTACGGAACAGAATCGGCTGCTTATGGCAAGTCCAAGCCCAGTACCGCCATATTTGCGAGTGGTGGAAGCATCGGCTTGGGTAAACGGCTGAAATAATTTGTCCAGCTGCTCAGGGCTCATGCCGATGCCGGAATCTTTGATAAAAAAGCTAAAGCCTGGTTGTCCTTCCTTATCTTCTGCATAGACGTTGAATTGAATCGCTCCATTATGGGTGAACTTACTAGCATTGCTAAGCAAATTTAATAGAATCTGGCGCAGCTTTGTAACATCAGCCATCATTTCACCTCGTACATATTGCGTCTGCAGCTGGTTGCCATTGCTTTCAATAAGCGGCTTTATCGTTGTAATTACATCTTGAACCACGTCGTGAACCTCGAATATCTCATCATGTATATCCATCTTGCCTTCTTCAATTTTTGAAATGTCCAAAATATCGTTAATCAGAGAGAGCAGATGCCTTCCGCTTTTTCCGATTTTGCCTAAATCCTCTACAAACGTCTGCTCACCGAGCTCCTCTGCCTCCTCGATCAGCATCTCGCTATAACCGATGATGGCGTTCAGCGGCGTCCGAAGCTCATGGCTCATATTTGCAAGAAATTGGCTCTTGATTCGATTGGCTTTGATCGCTTCATCATGGGCTTTCTCCAGCTGTGCTGTCCGCTCCTTAACCATCTGCTCCAAGTGCTCATTAAGCTGCCGCAGTTCATGGTTAATTTTTAGAATTTCATCAGACTTATCTTGTATTTCAGAGTCTTTAACCGAGAATTTATTGGAAATATAGATACCAATAAGCGACATTCCTAATGTAAACAGCGTTCCTCCGGAAATGATATAAGCGAGCCACTGCTGATTCAGAATCATCCCAGAATCCGCCCTGTGTAAATGGATATTCTCTATATCAAAATGCGCAGCCATCATGCCAATATAATGCATGCCAACGACTGCAGCTCCCATTAACAATCCACTGCTCAGCTTCTTCCACATATGTCCGCGCTTGTTCTCACTGCTTTTGCGAAAATAAAATGAAAGCCACAAGGCCGCAACTGAGGCCACAACAGCAATAATAATAGATAACGAGAAGTAGATAGGATCGTATGTGATCTCAATCATCATAGCTTCCATGCCAATGTAATGCATCGTCACAATACCGCTTGCCAGCAATATTCCCCCGCTCAGCAGTTGAGGCAGCGAAAGCTGATTTCTACCGACGATATGAAGGGCCAAAAAAGAGGCCACTATGGCTACAACGACCGAAAGAATAACGGTTGGCATATGATATGCGATGGGGACAGGCAGCGAAAAAGCGAGCATCCCAACAAAATGCATCGACCAAATGCCCATACCCATAGCACAAGCGCCAAACAGGAGCCATAACCATCGTTTTCGTTCATGCGTAGTACTAATTCGCCCGACCAAGTCAAGCACCGTATAAGAAGCAACGACGGCTACAAGATATGAAAAGATAACCAATACGATGTCGTATGTTCCATGAGCATGATTCATTTGCTAACCAACTCCTACTCGGTTCATTATGGCAATGATTACATTTCGACAAAATATGAGAGTTCCCCTTCCTTATTCTATTTTCAAAATAAAATGGCTCTTAAGAAGTCTCTCGATTAATGTCGAATGATGAACTATAATGATAGCAAGTATGGAAAGATTATCTAATAACAGACGAACAAATGAGGATAAATTATGGATGAGCTATGGATGAAATCCGCAAAGTTTCTGATTGTAGATGATCAGGAATATAATATCAGTCTCCTAGAGCGTATATTGTCACGAGCGGGTTATACAAATTTGTTCACGACCACAGATGCCACGCAGCTGGAGACGCTGTACCGGGCCAATCAACCCGATATTATTTTGTTAGATTTACATATGCCTGTTATGGATGGTTTATCGGCACTGCAGCATTTGCGAAAATGGAAGCAAGAAGGCGAATATTTGCCGGTTCTTGTCCTAACAGCGGATGTGACACCCGAGGCCAGAACGCGGGTTCTGCATGAAGGTGCCAACGATTTTATTACAAAACCATTTGATAGAATGGAAGTAATCCTGCGCATTCAGAACTTTTTGAAGACACGCTATTACCATTTGAAGCTTCAAGAGCAGAACTACAATTTGGAGCAGCGAGTTCGCGAACGGACCAAAGAGATCGAACGGGCCAAAAATGAAATTTTGAACGTACTGGGTCGTACTGCGGAATATCGTGATGATGAGACCGGGCAGCATACGCAGCGAGTCGGTGATTTGGCCGGAAGACTTGCTTGCGACCTAGGGTTGCCGGCAGAGGAAGCTGATCTTATTAGACGGGCAGCACCTTTGCATGATATCGGAAAAATCGGAATTTCAGACAGCATTCTGCTGAAGCCGGGAAGGTTTTTGCCGGAGGAATTTGAAATGATGAAGCAGCATACGGAAATTGGCGCAAGCATTTTGGAGGGAAGCCAGTTCCCGGTTCTGCAATTAGCTAAAAGCATTGCGCTGTCTCATCATGAGAAATGGAATGGGGCAGGTTATCCGAATGGGCTTGGCGGAGAAGATATTCCACTTGCCGGCAGAATCGTAGCGATCGCTGACTTTTACGATGCACTGACGCATGAGCGTCCGTACAAACGGGCATGGACACAAGAGGAAGCGATTGCTGAAATTAAGCTTCAGAGTGGAGTCCATTTCGATCCTAGGGTCGTTGAGGCCTTCTTGCGTGTAATAGAAAGCAACGGTGAAGATGAGAGAGAACGAGAGGGTGTTCAGTTGTGAAAGGTATGGTGTTCACTTCTTTTTTGGAAATGGTAGAAAACAAGTTTTCCCTAAAGCTGGTAGATGAAATTATTGAAGCAGCGGAGCTGCCTTCAGGAGGAAGCTACACAACGGTTGGCACTTATGACCACCATGAAATGATTAAATTGATCGTGGAGCTTAACGCTCGAACCCAGATCCCTGTGCCTGACCTCATTCGAACATTTGGCGAATATTTATTTGGCCAGCTGCTAGATATGCATCCTGACTTTATGGTGGAAAATAGCACTGTATTTGAGTTTTTGCAGAAGGTCGACAGCTATATCCATGTAGAAGTGCGCAAGCTTTATCCAGGAGCGGAGCTTCCTGCGTTTCAATATGACACCTCTATAGCGGGTACTTTGATTATGACGTACAACTCCTCACGGCCATTCGCTGATTTGGCTGAAGGACTTATTTTAGGCTGCGTGGCGCACTATGGAGAAGCAATAGATGTGAAAAGAATCGATTTGGCAGATGGAACGTCTGCCCGTTTTGAATTAACCCAAGTGGGGTGAGCCATGCCATGAATGATATAGATGTGGTCCGCAGGCAGCTTGAACGGGAGAAGAAGGCTCGCCAAGCTGCCGAGAAGATTGCCGAGGAAAAAACTCGTGAAATCTATTATGTGAATCAAGAGCTGAGGCAATTAAATGATCAGCTCGAGGAGCTTGTAAAAGAACGGACGCTAGAGCTGTCCAAAGCCCGCGATGAAGCGGTTGAAGCCAATCAAATCAAAAGCCAATTTCTTGCGAGCATGAGCCATGAATTGCGGACTCCTCTGAACGCGATTATCGGTTATAGCGAAATGCTGAAGGAAGACATGGAAGAGATGGGCGAACCTGCTTTTGCCGAAGATCTTAACAAGATTAATAATGCCGGCAGGCATTTGCTCACACTCATAAACGATATACTCGACTTGTCCAAAATCGAAGCAGGCAAGATGGAATTGTACTTGGAGCAATGTGATATTCCAAGCATTATTCATGATATTGTAACGACCGTACATCCGCTGATGGAAGTGAATAAGAATCAAATCAAGGTAGAATGCACGGAAGGCTCGATCAAAACCGACATAACAAAGCTCCGTCAAATACTATTTAATCTGCTCAGCAACGCAAGCAAGTTCACGAAGGATGGAACGGTAACGCTGCAAGTGGAATTTGAGAGTGAGGCGGGGCTGCCTGGCATTGTATTCCGGGTACAAGATACTGGAATCGGGATGACCGCGGAGCAGATGGATCAAATTTTCCAAGCGTTTAAACAAGCGGACTCGTCGACAACGAAAAAATATGGCGGTACTGGATTGGGGCTCTCGATTAGCCAAAGCCTATGCTATATGATGGGGGGCAACATAAGCGCGAGCAGCGTAGTAGGAGAGGGCACAACCTTCACCATCTGGCTTCCACTGCTGGAGAATGCGGATTCAGAACAACTAAGTGCCTTAATACATAGTGATGGAAGCTTTCCCATGGAAGGGGCTAGAACGATTCTCGTCATCGACGATGATCCAGCTATGCTTCGCCTAATGCAGCATTATTTGGGGAATGAGGAATGGAACGTACAGCTCGCCCCATCAGGGCAAGAGGGTGTCCGCTTAGCGAAGACGCTGAAGCCGGCAGTCATTGCGCTTGATGTGCTCATGCCTGGAATGGACGGTTGGAACGTACTGGCAGCACTAAAGAATGATTCTGAGCTTGCGCACATTCCTGTTGTGATGATTTCCATGATGGACGAGCAGCATTTGGCTTATGCGCTTGGCGCGTCAGAATTTCTAACCAAGCCCATTTATCGGGAGCGATTGATCTCCACATTAGATAAGTATATACCTGAGCGCCAGTCGCATTCTGTATTGGTCATCGAAGACGATGCGGTGACAAGTGATATGATGACTAAGCTGCTGAAGCGGGAAGGCTACCGCGTGACAAGGGCAGGCAATGGGCATCACGCACTGCAGCGCATGCAAGAGGAAGCGCCTCATTTAATTTTATTAGATCTCATGATGCCGGAAATGGATGGCTTTGAGTTTGTTGCGGCGATGCGTGAGCACGAGGAATGGCGAGCGATCCCGGTCGTCGTTGTGACAGCAAAGAGCATAACGGAAGAAGATCGACGGAGGCTTAATGGCTGCGTAGAGAACATTGTGCAAAAGGGGCATCTGGATCGCAAGGCCCTCTTGCATGAGGTACGCCATTTGATTGCGCTCTCGCTCGCAGAGGGGGGAGAACATGTATAAAATTTTGTTGGTTGAAGACAACGAGATGAACCGGGATATGCTGTCGCGCCGCTTGATCCGCAAAGGTTATCAAGTGGTCATGGCATCCGATGGCCTGCAAGGGATAGAGATGGCAAAGTCGGAAACGCCTAATCTCATCTTAATGGATATGAGTTTGCCCGTTATTGACGGCTGGGATGCTACAACGGAACTGAAGGCAGCTGAGGGGACAAGTCATATTCCAATTATCGCCTTGACCGCCCATGCGATGGCAAGTGATCGTGAGAAGGCCTTTGAAGCGGGCTGCGATGATTTTGATACAAAGCCTATCGAATGGAATAGGCTGCTTGAGAAGATTCAGAGTTTCTTAACATGAGTATATCGGCCACTTTAATGATATAAAGCTCTCATTGGATGGTTTAAGCTGATAAATCTATTATCTAGATCTATTTTTGCAAGTAAGACTCATTTGGCGAAAATAGATCTATATTTTAGATTTATTTTTTTCCTATTTTGTAGATCTATTTTCATTTTGCATTTTCCTAAACTCATTAGGCGTACAGCCGATCTCCTGCTTGAACAGCTTGGTAAAATAAGAGTAGTTCGTGTATCCGGTTTTGCTGGCAATGGTATTGACCGATAACTGTGTGGTTTCGAGCAAATGCTTGGCGGCCTTGATACGCACTTGAATAATATAATTCCCTAATGAAATGCCCGTTTCTTTCTTAAACAATCGAGCCAAATAATCAGGATTAAGATAGACGGTTTCCGCCAGGCTCGTTCTGGACAGCTCATCTCCGCAATGGCTGTGAATATGCTGCTTGATTTCTTCTACGACGGACTTGGGCTGCTCCGTGAAATTCCGGTACTCTGTCGCCGTATTCACTAGATATTGAAGATAGTTCTCCATATCCTCTATGGAGTTCAACGATTGCATAAACATTTGGTCGTTGGTTCTTCCCGTATACATTTTATGTGCTTGAATTTCTTTGCTCTTGAGATACGCATAAACAAGCTGAACGATATCCAGCCGAAACAAACTCAGCACAGAAGCATTCAGCATTTGCTTTTGGGTGATATTGTGCAAATATGAGCTCGTTTCCGCAAGGAAGGAGCTTGGGTTATTTTGCTCCAGCAGCTGCTCCAAAAGCGTTAAGTTAGGCGGTATATAAGAAGTTTCTTGCTGATTGAAATGCTCCAGCAAAAAGGTTTGATTTCGATATTTAATGATCTTCTCATTCATGCTAAGCAGTTCCTTCATGACGTGATGGATGGCCTCCAGTTTTCCGGTGCTTGCTATATTGCAGCTTGCATCACATTTGAGAAATGTACTTGCTCTTTGGATGAAGGTAGCGCAAATGCTTTCTATAATTCCGCTGTCGGGAATRTCCTTCCATTTCAGTATCGCCATCCAATTGGACTCCTTGAACTCCAATATCGATTCGACTGTAAAACGTTTATTCTGGAACAGCTCATGCAGTACATTCATAAGCGCAAAATCAAATAGATCCTTGTCTTTTTTTTCTAGGCTTTCCTCATGAGGAAAGACATGAATAAGGACAGGCAGTACCAAGTCTGTTAAGGCGTAAGGGAGATTCTGCTCGGCAATCAAATAGGAAATGTTGGAGGGGGTAGAATAGGTTGTTTTCCCCGTCACGAGCTTGCGCCAGAAATGCTCTTGTACGTTTTTTTGATTTTTTTGCCAGTAGTAGCCTTCTTGAACCGCCTTGGCGACACCCTGCTGTTCGTTAGCTTTGAAGATGGCTTTCTGAATAATTAGCGTCAGCTTGTCGAATTCAATTGGTTTTAGAAAATAATCAAAGCTCTGCAGTTCAATCGCTTTTTGCGCGTAGTTGAAATCAGCATAATTGGTCAGAAATATGGTCTGAATATTGTATTTCTCTTCACGAATCCAAGCGAGCAGCTCAAGCCCGCTGCCCTGCGGCATTTCGATGTCGCAAAGTAAAATGTGAATAGAATGCTGCCTGAGCAGCTCCTGCGCGTGGGCGATATTAAAAGCAGTATAGACATGATCAATCGACAATGCCTGCCAATTGACCTTTTTCTCTAGTGCGGTCACAACAAAATAGTCGTCGTCTACAAGCAGTACATTCATTTGTTGTTACTCCTTTCACGGTGTATCCTGCGTAGGATGAGGAAGGTATATCGTCACGCAAGCCCCTCCAGCATCAATATTGGAAAAATGAATTTTAGCCTYGCGGTGATATAAGTATTCCAAACGCTGTATCGTGTTCATAATGCCGATGTGATTTCCGTCTGCTTGATCAAGCGGCTGTCCACTTTCAAGCCTTTCCAATATATCCGGGTCAAAACCAGGGCCGGTATCGGATATACGAATAACAGCAACCTCCTCCTCGGATTCCCTCTCCATATCAACATCCAGCCTAATTTGAACCTCTTGTACACGAGAAACCGCATATTTCACTGAATTTTCGATGAAGGTCTGAAGCACAAGCGGCGGAATTCTCATCTTGCCTGTGTCTTGGCCTTGATGAATATGATAGGAGAAGGCATTTCTGTAACGATGTTTTTGAATTTCCAAATAAATGCGAACATGATCAATCTCATCGTCCAGCTTCACGAAATCCTCCCCATTTTGAAAAATATAACGAAAATAATTGGACGTTGAAATGGCCATGCTTTGAATTTCCTCGAACATTTGCATTTGAGCCATGCTGTGAATATTGGTTAAGCAGTTCAAAAAAAAGTGAGGCTTGATCTGTAACTTCATATAATCGAGCTGAATCTTTTGTTTTTCAATTTCATGCTCATAAATATCGATTTTGAAAATTCGAATTTGCTCCAGCAGGTTTTTGAACAGCTTATTGGCATATTCCAGCTCAACAATTTTGTTCATCTTGAGATCGAGCGGTTTGCTGTCTTCATTAAACTGCGTCAGGCTGAATGAAAAGTTTTTGAGCGGCCTTAGAATCAAAATATTGAAATAAACCATGATGCCGCATAGGGCACAGGCAACAATTGCAGCAAGGAGCATAATGAGCAGCTGGGCAATCATAATTTTCTCAAACGCGCCAAACTTGATGAACATTTTAACGCCAAAGGTTGCGTTTGCAAATGGTTTGCTGACGGTTGTTGTGGTCTGGATCATGCCTAGCAGCGTTTTCTTTTGCTCGTTGTTACGGACCTCAGTGCCCTTATCCGTCGACAGATTATTGATGACATTGCCTGTATGATCGATTAAGGATACGAACCCGTTGCCGCCAAGATCCATTTGCTGAAGCGGACCAATCAGTTCATCAGCCGAAATGAGACAAATGAGGTAGCTTTCATGAAACGGAACGATATTAATGATAAAATATTTCGCATTCAGCTGGATAAGCGACCAGTTGGAATAATAGGTTTCAAGCGAATTTTTATCTTGTACATAGGCTGCAATTTGTTTTTTTAATGATAAATAATCAGGGTACAACACATTGGTTGGTGAGGAATTTAAAAAGTATTTTTGATCTTCTAAATAGATGAAAAAATTATACTTTTTCTCGTAATTTTTTTGGAGCTCGGAGAAACGCCTGTACAGTTCTGTATTTGCTTTAATAAATTCGTTATCGGTGGAGCGAAATTGCTTCATCTTTTTTACGTTTTCATCGTTTGCAAGCGTCCAGCCCATGTATTGATTAATATTGGAGAAATCAAGATTGATTTGATTAATGTACATATTCGCGGTGTTTTGCAAATACCGTGTCGTTTGCTGCTTGACCATGGAAATAGCGACGATACTAATAATGCAATCCAGTACTAATACAGAGACTAAAATCAAGAGCATCACTTTTACGTAGTGCCTAATCGGATAGGATTTGCCGGGTTTGCGTTTTGTCATAGGTCTCATTAGCTTCCTCTCTTTTCGGGCTTTCTGTCTGCTAGTAAAACCAATTATAATGCAAACGCAGTAGAATGAGAGGCGGGTCTAGCCCGTTTTCACATGAAAGTCCGAAAAAAACGCAAGAAAGTCTGGATAGTGTCAGTCTTTTTTTTATTTCTAGCATCCTGCTGCCAAACCGTTAGATGAATGGGATGAAAAGTCCGAATAGCGATTTAGAATAGTCCGAATTGTTCTCAAAGCAGCCTCTATAATAAAGAGGCAAGAGAGAGTGTGACGAAACAACATGGACGCAGACGAATGAAGGATGGGGGAATTTCATTGAAGACCAGCCAATTAAACATGAATATGCAGCAAACGATTGGCCGGATAAGAAAGAATTGGGGCTTGTATGTTTTGCTGCTGCCAGCAGTTGTGCTGCTTCTGCTTTTTTCTTATAAGCCGATGTATGGGGTGCTGATTGCTTTTAAAGATTACAGTCCTGCTCTCGGAATTATGGACAGTCCTTGGGCAGGGTTCAAGTACTTTGAGAAGTTTTTCAACTCCTATCAATTTTCCAGCACAATTAAAAACACGTTGATTATTAGCTTCTATAGCATAGCTACTTTTCCAATACCGATTATGCTCGCGCTGATGATCAATCAAATGCGAGTGAACCGGTTTAAGCAAGTGTTTCAGACAGTGACCTATATGCCGCATTTTATTTCAACCGTCGTTATGGTGGGCCTGATCCTCATATTATCCTCACCGAGCACCGGGCTAATGGGCAATATCTTTCGTTTGTTTGGGGCTGAAGCTCCTAACTTGATGGGCTCAGCGGAATGGTTTACCAGCGTTTATGTATGGACGGATGTTTGGCAGCACGCTGGCTGGGACAGCATTATCTTCATTGCGGCATTATCCGCTGTTGATCCAAGCCTTTATGAAGCAGCGAAGGTGGATGGGGCAAGCCGCTGGCAAAAAATTCGTTTCATTGATATTCCGATGCTGCTCCCGACGGCCATCACATTGCTGATCCTTCGAATTGGCGGACTGCTAGGTGTCGGATTTGAAAAGGTTTATTTGATGCAAAATAATTTGAACATTTCCTCCAGTGAGGTTATTGCTACCTATGTATATAAAATCGGGATGCTGAGCAGCCAGTACAGCTTCTCCTCGGCGATCAACCTGTTTAATACGATCATTAGCTTTATTTTGCTAATTCTAGTTAATCAGGCAGCCAAAAAATACAGCGAAAACAGCCTGTGGTAACAGAAAGGAAGGATACGGATGGGCACAATGGAAACCGCAGCAAAACCGGCTTTGCATAAACAAAAAAGGCGTTCCTTCGACGCCATGGAATGGTTGCTCTATTTGTTTGCGATTGTGATGCTGATCCTAATCGTTTATCCGATTTATTTTATCGTCATCGCATCATTTAGTGATCCCGCCGCCGTCGCTAACGGTCAAATGTGGGTTCTGCCAAAAGGCTTTACGCTCGATGGTTATAAGGAATTATTGCATCATTCAAACATATGGATCGGCTACCGAAATACGGTCCTGTATACCGTAATAGGGACGATCATTAGCTTGGCGATCAATGTTTCGGCAGCCTATGCGCTTTCCAGAAAAGATCTTGTAGGCCGCAAGAGCATCAATATATTTTTTATATTCACGATGTTTTTTAATGGTGGTCTCATTCCTACATTTTTGACGATCCGCGACTTTCATTTGTATGATACTTTTCTAGTTATGGTACTGCCTTTCTCTGTTGCCGTGTTTAATATCATTGTGGCGCGTACGTTTTTCCAGTCCAGCATACCTGGCGATTTGTGGGAAGCCGCACAGCTTGATGGCTGCGGCAACCTGAAGTATTATGTGCAAATCGTGCTGCCGCTGTCAAAAGCCATTTTGTCTGTTTTAGCCTTATGGACGGCCGTTGGCTACTGGAATTCCTATTTTAATGCACTTATTTACTTAAAGGATCAGGATTTGTATCCCTTGCAGCTTGTGCTTAGGAACATATTAATTACGAACCAAATGCAGTCAAGCATGGGAACAGGCGAAGCGGCGCTTATTGCCCTGCGCTTAGCGAACCTAATGCGCTATTCGGTTATTATCGTCTCGACGCTTCCAATCATGTGTATGTATCCATTTGTTCAAAAGTATTTCAATCAGGGGGTGATGATTGGCGCTGTGAAGTAATTTAGCCATTTGCCATTCACAATAAGTACTAGGGGGAACTTTCAAATGAAGAAAAAATTGTTCATTGCACTAGTTCTAAGCTTAAGCATGTTAATCAGTCTTATAGGCTGCGCTTCTGGCAAAACGGAGAAAGAACCTGCCCAAGCAGGCTCCGAATTCAGCTCAGAAGGGCTGCCGATCGTAACGGCGCCAATCACACTGGACGTGTTGACTGTGCGCTGGGGCAATATGGGAGATACATTCAAAAATAATAAATGGCTGCAGGACCTTGAAAAAGCAACGAACGTTAAAATAAACTGGCAGGTCATGTCCTCCAATGACTGGGGCGAGCAAAAATCGATCATGCTGGCGAGCGGCAAGCTTCCTGATATTATTTTTGGAGACAATGCCTTCTCGGATTCCGATATCGTCAACAACCTAAGCTATTTCCGCCCGCTCGATGACTATATCGACAAATATATGCCGAACTTGAAAGCGGCAATGGACGAAACGCCAGAGCTGAAGCAAATCAGCACATTCCCAGACGGCAAAATTTACTCTTTGCCTGCTAGGCTGCCTTCACGTCCTCTATCGACGATGCAGCCTGTAATCAATAAAGCATGGCTCGATCGTCTCGGCCTTGAAGTTCCTAATAACATTGAAGATTTGTATAATGTGTTCAAAGCATTCAAAGAAAAGGACCCGAACCAAAACGGGAAAGCGGATGAAATTCCTTTTAGCGGCTCGGTAGATATTAGCATGGATTTTCTAAATCCATTTGGCATAACGGATTTGAACGGCAACAGCATGATGCTCAAGGACGGTGAGCCCGTTTTCTATCCGACTTCAAACGAATATAAAGAAGCGCTGAAATGGACGCATAAATTGTATTCAGAAGGTTTGATCGATCAGGAGCTGTTCACTCAGGACAATACCATGTCTTCTGCTAAACAGCAAAATCCGGATGCGGCTATGATCGGCTTCTCGAATCAATGGATACCGGATGCTGTCTTTGGAAAGTGGAAGGATGAATATGCAGCTATTCCGTCCATTGCTGGACCAGATGGCAAACGTTATCAAACCGGCGATCCTGTTGGACTAAGCTTAAGACGCAATGAAATGCTGATTACGACATTCAGTGAAAATCCAGAAGTCGCTGCGCGCTGGGCGGATCAGTTCTACACGAATGAAGCAAGCATTCAAAATTTCTGGGGCGCAATCGGTACCGTTATTGATAAAAAAGGCGATGGCAGCTATGCGCTGATGAATCCTCCAGAAGGCACAAGCGCGGATGCTTGGTACTGGGATCAATCGGTGCGTGATTTTGGTCCAAAATATGTAAGCCCAAGCTTTGAGAAAAATATCATTTTGGATGAAACGACAGGCGACGGGCTGAAGCTTGCAATCGACAAGCTCGTAAGTGAATATGTAACGACGCCATTCCCGAATGTTATGTACAACGTAGAAGAATTCAAGGAGCTTCCAACGCTTACTACGGATATCGACAGCTACGTCAAAACGAACCGTGCAAAATGGATTATAAAAGGAAACATCGATCAAGAATGGGACGCGTATATTAAACAGCTGAACGGCATGGGACTAGAACGTTTGGTTGAGATTCGCAGTGATGCCTATAAACGCTACACAAGTGTTAAGTAACTGTTGTAAAGGAGCTCGTACGTAATGGTGAGAGTAACGGTATGGAATGAAAATCGTCATGAGAAAAACAATCCGGTTGTAGGCGGCATTTACCCGAATGGGATTCATGGCGCTATTGCAGACTTCCTGACGAAAGCAGGCTTTGAAGTCGGAACAGCTACGCTCGATGAGCCGGAGCATGGACTAACTGAGCAGGTATTAAATCAGACGGATGTATTAATTTGGTGGGGGCATTTGGCGCATCATGAGGTCGAGGACAGTATCGTTGACAAGGTGTACCAGCGGGTGCTGAAAGGAATGGGGCTTATCGTTCTGCATTCAGGGCATGCTTCGAAAATTTTCAGCAAGCTGCTTGGCACACCGACAGGACAGCTGAAATGGCGCGAGGCGGATGAAAAGGAGCGGATTTGGGTCATTGACCCGGCTCATCCAATTGCTTCTGGGCTTGGCGAATACATCGAGCTGCAGCAGGAAGAGATGTACGGTGAGCATTTTAATATTCCGACTCCAGACCAGCTGGTGTTTGTTTCTTGGTTTGAAGGCGGAGAAGTATTCCGCAGCGGCGTTACTTACCACCGCGGACAAGGGAAAGTCTTTTACTTCCGTCCGGGGCATGAGACTTATCCGACCTATTACAATAAAGAAATCCAGAAGGTAATCGAGAACGGCGTGCGATGGGCAGTGCCAAGTCAAACGGCTGAGCCTGTATATGGCAATGCAGCTCCGCTGGAGCCTATTAAATCCAAGCCGCACTCGAGAGAGGTAACCGAAATATGAGAAAATTTCGTATCGGCTTGATTGGTTTGGGCGGAATGGCTCAGGAGCATATTCGGTGGATGAAAGCGGAAGGCCGCTTTGACATTATTGCGGTAAGCGATGTGTATGAAGAAGCGTTAGCCAAGGTGGGCGACCAGCTTGATGTTGCTGAGGGCAAGCGTTACTTGGACTACAACCATCTGATTGAAGATGCGGATGTGGATGCCGTAGTGTCCGTTACGCCGAACAACGTCCATGCGGACATTATCCGAGCTTGCCTGCAAGCACGAAAGCCATTCATGGCGGAGAAACCTTTTACCCGCATGTTTGAGGAAGCTGAGTCATTGCTCCAGCTGTATGAACAGCAGCCCATTCCAGCAATGATGGCGTTCACCTATCGCTATACACCTGCATTCCGTTACGTACGGCAGCTTGTGCGCGAGGGTAAAATCGGATCGGTTCGCAGCTTTAGTGTCCAATATTTGCAGGGATGGGGCGCAGCGCCAAATAATGTCCCTTATATCTGGCGTTTTAACAAAGATATTACCGGCACGGGGACGCTTGGCGATTTGGGCTCGCATATGATCGATATGGCGCGTTTTCTCTTTGGGGAATTCGAAGAGCTGTCGGCACAGCTGCATACCATTATTCCGCAGCGGCAAGATTCAGCGAGCGGCAACATGGTTACCATCGAGGTGGATGACTTTGCAAGCTTCCAGGCTCGTATGGAGGGTGGTATTATGGGCGTCTTCCAAACGACTCGCAATGCGATTGGATCGGGCAATCAGCACGAAGTATCCATATATGGAGATTTAGGCACGCTTCATGCTTCAACGCTAAATCCGAATGAGTTGATTTGGATTCGTGAGGAAGCTCCTGGTCAGCTTGCGAGAGTGGTTGTCGAAGTTCCTGCAAGTTGTAAAGTGACGCAGTATGCTGATTTTACGGCATTGCTTGAGGGAAGCATTCCGGATGGCATTGCTGGCTTTATGGATGGCTACCGCAATCAAGAGATTTTAGATGCTATTATTAAGGCAAGTGAAACGAAAGCAACGGTACAGCTCTAAATTTAATATGTTCCGGTTCAGCGAAGATGATTTTAGTCTTTGCTGAACCTTTTTTTGTTTCTAGAAGAGGCAGCACCGAAAAAACGTGCAGTTTAGTTACAATCAAACTGTACCTTGCGTGCAGCTACATGCTGGTATAAGTTTGAAATATAGCTTCTTTTGAAATTAAAGCCCGATGGAGCAAAATATAACAGGGCAAAAATTTTGGAGAAAAACAGTATCAAGCTACACAAAAAACCATTTTGAAGAAGCGGTTGGCATGACATTTGACGGTCATAAAAGGTGTTTAGATTTAATAATGCGGACAGATGAGTTGGGGGAGGCAAAAGCATGCAGCTGTACTTGGATAAAATCGTTTCTTTGTTTAAAGGGGAGCTCGGCGACAATTTGTCGGGCATTTATTTACACGGTTCACTCGCTATGGGATGCTTCCATCCCCAAAGAAGCGATATCGATTTTATCGTTGTGATCAAAGAGAGTTTGACCGAGGAAAACAAAAAGAGGACGGCTAGGTTAGTGCTGGCACTGGATGATGAAATGCCAAATGCTAGAGGTATGGAGTTTAGTATGGTTCTGGAATCGCACCTGATTTCCTTCGCCTATCCTACGCCCTGTGAAATGCATTATTCTGACTTCCACAAGGAGAGATATCGTTCAGACGAAAACTATGTTTGCGGCGGGTACGAGGATCATGATTTTGCATCGCAGCTGGCTGTCGCTTATTATCGCGGAATTGCCTTATATKGCAAGCCGCTTAACGAGTTGTATGAGCCTATCGATAAAACGTATTTTCTAGCGTCCATTTATCATGATATTAAAGGGGCTTCGGAAGACATTATGGATCAACCGATGTATGTTACCTTGAACCTGTGTAGAGTGCTGTTCTACCTGAGAGAAGGGAATATATCGTCCAAAAAAGAAGGAGGGGAATGGGGCGTCAAAGCTCTTCCAAAAGAGTATCGGGACTTGATTGGAAAGTGCCTAGACGAATACGCCGGAGTTACAGGGAAACAATCGTTTGATCGTGAGCTTTTAGAGGCATTTGCAGGTGGGATGCTGCGTGAAATAAAGGCATTCATTTAAGCGAGATGAAAAGCAAAGCATCCACTTAAACTGTTGATGTGATTAATTGTTAAAAGCATAAAATTACATATGTTAACGGACACGAGAGCCTCTATTTGCCTCGCTCCTTCTCTTTTGCAGAAGGCGGCGGACATAGAGGCTATGACTGCAGCGAAACGTCGAGCGATAGATATGATTAGAAGGAGCAAGCTGCGCGACCAGAAATACGAGGAGTTTGGACGGGGAACTGTCTTATACACCGAGGAAGATATTCATATTGCGATAGACGGAGAGCTTGGAGATGACCTCCTTCGCTTAATTTTCACAACATGTCATCCTGCTTTATCTCAGGACGCGAGAGTAGCTTTGACGCTGCGTTTGCTTGGAGGATTGACCACGGATGAAATCGCACATGCTTATCTTGTAGCAGAGTCGACTATTGCACAGCGGATTGTTCGAGCGAAACGTACGTTAAGCAGCTTGCGAGTTGGTTTCGAGGTTCCTGTAGGCGATGAACTCAAGAAACGGCTCACTACTGTACTCGAAGTTATCTATTTAATGTTTAATGAGGGGTATTTGGCGACTTCCGGCGGCAGTTGGTTTCGACCGATGCTCTGCAAGGAAGCGTTAAGGCTAGGGCGGGCGTATCCTTGCGGAAATTGCACCCGCCGAGCCTGAAGTGCATGGTTTGGTTGCTTTAATGGAGATTCAATCGTCACGCTTCAAAGCATGGGTAAATGCTGCGGGCGAAATCGACTCCGCCTGCTTCTTGAAGATATGAAATTGCTGCAAGGCTCAAGAATGATGGCACTGGAAGCGGATTTGAGAGACCAAATTGGCATCCTAAATAAAAGTTGATTTTTTTTAATGAAGCTGTCGATTTTGTTGATCCTCGTTCGACGTAATGATAGAGTCAGGTAGAATTTCAATTACAAAGGAGAAATAGGATGCGGTGAGCTTTACGATCTTTAACGCAAGTGAACTATCGTTTCCGGAGCCATTGTTTGACGGTCCTCCTGAACGGAAAACCATTAAACTTAAACAGGGGAATACAGTTGATTATGATCAACTGACATCGTTAGTCGGTCAAGTCGCCTCGACATTATAAGAGTGTATTTTGAATGAGAAGAGGCTGTCTCAAAAGTCATTTTGCGATTTTTTGAGCACTACTTAGAACTTATTTTCATCGAGAAAAAGGACCTCAAGCTCCACTATTCAGTAGAATTTGAAGTCCTTTCATTTGAAAACGGGGATGTTCTCCTGTCATGCAAAGACTTTTGCGGCAGCGCCTGCAGCATCTTCATCTAAGTGCAGAAATGCACTTATTTAATCAAATTTTCTTCAAATCTGATCAATTAGAGGTATTAGTACACCTATTTGCAACATTCCAATCTTGTTTGTTAAAAACAGGTGCACTTTTACACTTATTTACTCTCCCTATCGGTTCGCGCACATTACAATCATACGACGATCATCGCTGATGCTGGATATAGTCAGTCTGAGTTATTATGCGCTACAAGCAGCAAGCAAGGGAAAAACTGAGCTGCGAGGAAGGATATTCGCTGTCGGTAAGACGAATGATTGAACCCGAAAGTGTTTTAGGGCAGATAAAGATTAACCAAGGATTCCGGCGTTTCTGCTTCGCAGCTTACCTAAGGTAACTAAGGTAAGTCTGGAGGTCGGGTGGCTTTCGCTTGCCCATAATCCTATGAAGCAAGCATAGACCAGAATAGAAAAATAGCAGTACAGGAATAGCTCTCCTGTACTGCTGCCAATACTCCCGTTCAAAGCGAGCTATTCCTCAGCGAGCTTGATGCTTATGGGACAGCCCCTTCTTTTGCGTTTTGCGATGTTTAATGTACATGTATTGAACAGCTAAATCTAGCTGAGACTGCTTGTCTCAGGTGTATCACAAGTAAATTAGTTTATAATAGAAATAAAGCGGCGGAATATCTCCTTAAGGAGGCAGGTTATGGAGCTGGATCATAAACAGCAGCTGGATTTAACGAATACTATTATTGAAATTGTGGATGTTAACTATTTTTCAGATTCCGATGAATGGCATTTGGAGTCACAAACGATCAAGAAGTTCACCTTTATATATTTTGAGAAAATCCAAGGTACCTTTGTATTAAATGGGGTTCCCATTCAGTTGAATCGCAAGAGCTCATTTATGCTTGAGCCAGGCATGACAATAGAAGCTAAAAGTGTGAGCGGACAGGATACAAAGCTCTATAGGATTACCTTTGATTTATATCAATTGTCGGAAGCAACCGCGCTGCGAAAAGTGTTTGATCAGCTGCTGTTTTTTCCAATAACGGGTAATATACAGCAGGATCAGTATCAAATTCAAAGGCTTGTCCTTGCGATTGCAGAGGAAGAAAAGGAAGCCTATCGGAATGTACATTCAGGCAGTATAGGGAAAAAACGGACTCAATTATATATGTATGAATTGCTTGAGCTGCTGCTGGGTAGTACTCCTGCCGTGTTGCCTGGGGGAGAAAAGCGAGCTATACAAATGACCATTCCATATATGCATCAGGCTTATGACTCTGACCTTACACTAGAGAAGCTGGCTGAGCTGGCAGGGATGCACCCCTCATATTATTCGCAAATGTTTAAGCAGGAGCTGAATATGTCGCCTATTACATTTCTCACGCACATTCGAATGAATCGTGCCAAGGAAGAGCTGCTGTTAACGAATCGCAAAATGAGCGAGGTAGCAAGGCGTGTAGGCTATCAGGATTCATTTTATTTCAGCCGCCGTTTCAAGGAATATGCCGGCTATGCACCGACGATGTACAAACAACAGCCAAAGCCGAATATTATCTCTTTGTCTTATGCTTATACGGATCATTTGCTGACACTTGGCATTACACCCGTAGCTGCTCAAGTGTACAAGGATATTCCAGAAACAACGCGGACGCTGGCGCTTCCCTTTCACGGATCGGATGTATGGCAGGTAAGTCGGCAAACGTTTCTGGAGACAAAACCGGATCTGATATTAGGCAAGGACAATGTGACCTCCAAGGCGAGAGAATTAATTGGTGACCTCGCTCCGATTATTACGATTCCATGGGGGACACTAGATATGTTCCAGCAGTTTCATGAGGTTGCGAGAATCGTGGGCAAAATGGAAATAGCGAGCGAGTGGTTGGAGCAGCATGCTCGTAAGGTACAAGCTGCACGTAAGCAGGTGAAGGAAACGATCGGAGAGGCTGTAGTGACCATTTGTGTTATAGGGCACTTTGGGCTGCGAATTTACGGAACACGCAATATCGGCCATGTCTTTTATCAATCACTGGAGCTTATTCCGTCTAAGCGGCTTCAGCAAAATATCGCAGAGCACACGGGTCCTAAACATTTCAATTGGAAAGCGATCGCGATGGAGCAGCTTATCGAATATGATTCGGATTTTTTATTTATCGTTGTTCGTCCGGATGTGAAAGCGATGGAGTATTTGCGTCAATTAGAGTCACAGGAAGCGTGGCTTCAGCATGCAGCAGTTCGCTGCGGTCAGGTTCATTTTCTGGAATGGGATAAGTGGATCGTCTATGCTCCTACGTCGGTCCAGAGTCAGTTGGACGAGGCGGTTAAAAAACTAACAGGTGAGCGATAATACATGAATCTAAGAATATTCCAAATAGAAACTCTTAAAATAAGCCATGGACGGTCTTTATGACACTTCATATAATTGATAATGATAATCAATATACGGGCGAGGTGAAATGGATATCGGTAAAAACAGCTGGGAAAGAACGTGGAGCGCCAAGCTGTCATTGCGAATAGCTATCTTTATTTTAGCGCTGCTGGCTCTTCTTGCTGCTATGTTTCTAGCGATATCGTATGGAGCGAAGGAGCTTTCAATTTCTGTAATATGGACAGCCGTATTTCAATATGATGCGACATTAACCAGCCATCAGGTCATTCATGAGCTGCGCCTTCCGCGGGTCATCGGAGCCGCTGTGGTTGGTGCCGCTTTTGCAGTGGCTGGAGCGCTTATGCAAGGGGTTACGCGTAACCCGCTTGCAGATACAGGTATTTTGGGTGTGAATGCAGGCGCCACCTTCGTTGTAGCGCTTTGCTTTGCTTTTGCACCAAATATGCCTTACTTAGGACTAATCGGATGCTCATTCGCAGGGGCTATGATTAGCACCATCTTTATTTTTGCAATAGGCTCAAGGGTGCCGGGAGGAATGACGCCGCTGAGGCTGACGATTGCCGGATCGGTAGTGGCAGCTATGCTTGGAGCGATCAGCACAGGCATCGCGATCTATTATGACCTTAGTCAGGATTTGGCGTTCTGGTTTTCTGGCGGGGTTGCAGGAATCAAGTGGCTGCACCTTAAGCTGCTTGTTCCCATTATTATAGCGGCGCTGCTGCTTACATTTGCGCTGAGCAGAACAATTTCTTTGCTCTCACTTGGGGAAGAGGTCGCCGTTAATCTAGGCGGCCGCATAAAACGTGCAAGAATATTGGCTATTACTGCGGGCGTCATACTTGCTGGTGTATCCGTATCTGCTGCTGGGTCCATTTCATTCGTCGGCCTTGTCATTCCTCATATTGTCCGTAAGCTGATCGGTGTAGATTATCGGGGCATTATTCCGCTTTCTGCAATTCTCGGCGCGATATTGCTAGTGCTTGCGGATTTGGCGGCAAGGATGGTTAATCCGCCTAGAGAATTTGCTTTAAGTGCTATGGTAGCGCTTCTCGGAGTTCCCTTCTTCCTCTATTTGGCTAGGAAAGAGAAGAGGAATTTATAATGGGAGTGAAATCGTTGCATTCCGAGAGCAAGCAGACAAAGCGGGCGCTCTTCGTCGGATTTGTGTTAATGGCTATATGTATGGCGGTTCTGATTTTAAGTTTGAATACAGGGACGATTAAGCTGTCTCCTATGCAGGTTCTAAGAACATTGATTGGGCTTGGCACAACGAAGGAAGCGACCGTGCTGTTCGATTATCGCATGCCGCGGATCTTGATTACGATGCTGGCTGGGATTGGTCTTGGCATATCGGGTGCCATTCTACAGGGTGTATTTCGCAATCCGCTTGCTGATCCGGGTGTCGTTGGGCTTAATGCAGGCTCGGCTGTTGGGCTTATTGTGTTTGTCAGCTTCTTTAAAACGCTGGAGAAAATGTCCGCGCTATTGATCCCGTTATTCACCTTCTGCGGGGCGATGCTTACCGCTCTGCTTATTGGCTTGTTATCCTATGAGCGGGGTCAACGGCTGCAGCCTGCCAGGGTCATCCTTGTGGGTATCGCAATCGCTGCTGGGTTCAGCGCATTATCTTTGTTCTTATCGCTTAGGCTTGATTCCGAAACCTACACATTTACTGCGAGATGGCTTGTCGGAAATGTATGGGGCAGAGATTGGATTCATGTGTATGCGTTGTTTCCTTGGATTATTGGCTTTGGTGTATTTGCGCAGCTGCATGCTAAAACGCTGAATGCTCTTGCATTAGGAGACGACACCGCAGTCAGTATTGGTGTATCACTTCATAGTAAGAGGATTTGGCTCATTATAGCGGCAGTCTCCCTCTCAAGCGCAAGCGTTGCGATGGCGGGGGGGATCGGCTTTATCGGATTTGTTGCGCCGCATTTGGCGAGAAGACTGGTTGGTTCTTCGCACCAATACGTCATTCCTATATCCGGGATGCTTGGACTCGTCATTCTAGTCATGGCTGATACAGCGGGCCGATCCTTATTTTTACCAAGTTTAATTCCTGCTGGCGTATTGGTTGCGGCTATCGGCGCACCTTATTTCCTCTATTTACTGCTGGCAGCACCCAACAAAACGAATTGAGGTTGAATATAACGATGTTTAAAAAAATGAATGTTTTGCTGCTTATCTGTATGGCTTTGGTGCTTGTGCTCTCTGCCTGCGGTCAAAAAAATAATAATCAGTCTGGAGCCAATACGGCTTCAACTGCTGCACCAGAACAAAACACAGCGACGAATACACCTGAGACGGCAGAGGTGCCCAAAATCGCTTCGTTATCGATCCATATTACGAATAATTTGCTTGCTCTGGATGTAACAGCGGCTGGCGGTGTTTTGGGCGGAAAAGCGAAGGATTTTCTTTCACATGTCGCTGATCGCTTGAAAGACACAGCGAAGCTTGGCGTAGCGAAGGAAGTAGACATGGAGGCATTGCTGCAGCTTGAGCCGGAAGTTATTTATGCCGATAAAGAATTTGCTGGTCAAGATATGGCTAAGCTAGAGGCGATTGCCCCGGTCAAAATGTTCGATCTGGATGAAGGCACATGGAGAGATCATTTGAAGCTGCTGGCTGCTGATCTAGGTCGCGAGCAGCAAGCTGAAAAATTTATTGCGGATTATGAAGAGCAGCTTAAGCGCGTCAAAGGTCTGGTTCAAGCGGAACTGGGCGATAACCCGAAGGCAATGGCTATTCGAGTAACAGCGAAGGAACTGCGCGTATTTGGTACGCCTCGTCCAATGGGACCTATCTTATTCGATGATCTCGGCTTCACGCCTGCAAACGGTGTAGAGAAGATTACCTCAGCTCCTTACGAAGTAATATCTCAAGAGGTATTGCCTGACTTCGATGCAGATGCAATCTTTGTCGTTGTAAATGTGGAGGCAGACGCTAAGAAAATTTATGATGAGATGCAAAGCAGTCCGATCTGGAAAGGATTGAAGGCTGTTAAAAACGGACATGTCTACGTCATCGGTGAGCAGCCTTGGCTGGATTACTCAGCCATTGGAAACAAGATGGCACTGGATGAAGCTGAAGTGTTTTTCAAGAAATAAGGACAATGGCATAGAGGCTGCTCCTGGAAGCGGGAATGAGCATAAGGAGCAGTTCTAAGAGAGCCGGACACCATTGAATCGAATGGTGTCCGGCTTTTCTGTTCTTTATGAATAAATTAAGCTACGCAAATATGGTTATTGTTTAAGTTTCCTTATCCACTCTCTAGCGCCAACCATGATGACATCTGGATTATACAGATGAAGCAGGTTAGTTAAAGCGTAGCCCAAATATTGACCTGCTTGGCGTACAAGCGCAGTCACCTGCGAATCGCCTGCTTCTAGCCGCTCACGCATTATAAATTATAGAAAATAGATGCAATAAGTTCGGCCATGCCAAGAACAAGTATAATTGTATTTTATCGGAGCCCGAAGTTTATAAATGGTAAACTAAAGAAGTGGTTTAGATAACTATCTATAACGAGGCGGATACAAATATGGAAGAACAAATATTGAAATTTCTTAAGGAAGCTTATTCTATTGGTTGTTATAAGGTGGAGACGGTAACCAATGAAATCTATCGTTGTCTTGCAGAGCAGGGCACCTTTTATGTTCGAATAACGAATTATAAAACCTATCACGAGCAGTCAGAAGAAGTGAGCTGGACGAATTTTTTATGCCATCAAGGCGTTGGCGCTTCTGAAGCTGTCCACTCTTCTAATCATCAATATATTGAAAAGATCATGCTGGATGAAGAAAAGCTGGCCGTTGTATATAAAGCTGCGGCGGGCATTCATTTGCCACGGGCGGAGTGGAACAAATCCGTACTTAAAAAGGTTGGAAAGCAAATAGGCAAGATGCATCGTGTAACCGAGTCCTATCGTGAGTCTACGGCACATCTTAAGGATTGGTATGAAAACAAGGAATACGATTTTCTCACACATATCCCGAAGGAAGAAACAGCGATACGAGAAATGGCGGATCATCTTTTAACAAAGATCAAGGGTTTACCTAAAAATAATTCAAACTACGGACTGATCCACGGTGATTTATGGCTAGAAAACATCTTAGTGGACGGCTCTGAAATTACGATGATTGATTTCCAAGATTGTGAAAAACATTTTAATATTTTTGATTTAGCTGTCCCCATCTATTCTGCTATGGAATACTCATTCTCAGGCGGAGGGAACATCAAGGACTATCGACAGTCCATTACGGCAGCTCTCCTTGATGGGTATAGAGAAGAGCACGAGCTATCTCCGGAGATGGTTGACACATTGCCTCTTTTTTTGAAATTGAAACAGCTGTTTGAATACAACTTGATGCATATGTATTGGAATCATGAACAATTAAGTGAGGAACAAATTCGAATTTTGAATTTATATAGAATGCGAATTGAGTATGATCACTTTTTGTAATAATTAGAAATCAAAATAGACCGAAACCATTCGATAATGTGGTTCTCGGTCTATTTCCTATTTTTAAAATGGAGAACAAGCGATTAGACCTCCTCCAAATTGGAGTAGTGTGTAACCCGGTTTCTCCCGCTTTTTTTGGAGTTGTAGAGCGCTTGATCAGCTTTTTGAAGCAAGGATTGATCGGTATCCTCCTGCGTAATCGTTGCTGCGCCAATACTAACCGTCACATGATATTCTCCCCAATGAGCTGTTTCAGTCTTGCTGCGATACCTTTCGGCCGCTAATATGGCATTCTCCTGATTGGTATTAGGAATAATAATGACGAATTCCTCTCCTCCAAATCGAGCCACAATGTCGTCTTCTCTTGACGCGGATACGAGTAATTGTGCCAGCTCTGTAAGAACCAAATCACCGACCGGATGCCCGTAGGTATCGTTAATGCTTTTAAAACGATCAATATCGATAATTAAAAGGGAAAATGGCAGCTCAGTTTGTTGAAATAATGCGATATACGCGAGCAAGCTCTCTTGAAAAAACCTTCGGTTTTTGAGCCCTGTTAAAGGATCGGTTGAGGCTAGCTTTTCCAGCTGGTGGTTCAAAATTAGCAATTGCGATTGTTTGCTTTCATATTCTTCATGCAGAAGTTCAAGCTTTTTGTTCGCTTCATTGGTTGCCCGATAAAGCTCCTCCAGCTTTGTTTTGGTTTGCAGGATATCGTTTTCATGTTCAATGCGTTTGCGCATTTCCACAACGACACAATCAATAACAGTTTCGCCATCCCGTTCGTGACGAATACCGTTTAACAGTACAGGCACATCAAGCTGGTCTCTCGTTTTAAACGAGAAATACATTTCATTCACATGCCCATACAGCTGGATATACGGATAAAAATAGGTATGAAAAAACAGTTTGTTCGTAAGAGACATAGTGGTTTCAAGATGTCGGTTCAGCAGTTCTTGCCGGTCAAAACCAAGCATGTTTAACAGCGTTTGATTGAACTCTAGAATTACCCCTGTACTTGAAATAGTGAAAAATCCACAGGGGGCATAATTTAACTGGGTATCCATGTAACGACTGCCTCTCTTCAAGTTCTAGTTGCTCGATAGATATTGTTTGATCAACTGCGTCGTCTCTTCGGGATGACTTAAGTGCGGGTAATGGCCTTTTGCGAGCATATGCTGAAGAGTACTGTTTTTAAGATGAGCATGCAAATAGTCGCCAACCTCAATAGGAGCAATGCTGTCGTCAGAACATTGAAGAATGAGGGCAGGGACGGTTGCATGGCTGAGATCAGCGCGACAATCGGATAAAAAAGTTACCTCAGCAAATTGCCTTGCAATATGGGGATCTCTAGAGCAAAAGCTTTTTTCCAATTCGCTAGTTAATTCCTTGCGTTCTGGATTTTGCATAACGATTGGCGCAAGGTAGCTCGCCCAGCCAATAAAATTCATTTGCATCATATGAAGCAATTCATCAATTTCATGCCTATGGAAACCTCCATAATAATCAGGAAGGTCATTTACATAACGCGGAGAAGGACCCAGCATAATGATGTGTTTAAAATATTCCGTATTGCGAATGGATGCAAGCATCCCAATCATACTGCTAACGGAGTGGCCAACAAATATAGCATCCTTTACATGCAGCGTATCCATAATTTCAATGACATCTTGCGCATAACCATGTAAACTACTATATTTTTCGGGATCATAATAATCGATTTGCGATTCTCCAGAACCTACATAATCAAACAAGATGATGCGGTAATCATCTTCAAAGGCCGGGACGATGTAGCGCCACATATCTTGATCGCAGCCGAATCCATGAGCAAATACAATCGTTTGTTCACCTTTGCCTAAAACCTTTACGTTATTGCGTACTAGGAAATCGACGGTCATCGGAATTCCCCTCTCTAAAATGATTAGTAAGCAGATACTCTGATAGCCATAAGCTTATGATCATTATATCTGATTACAGTGAACAATGGATTATTAATCTAATTAATTAATATATTAGCAGTGGAAATGATAGGGCTTTCTTTTTATTATCTTAATTGTGTATAGTAAAAACGAAATGAATGGGACAAGGAGTGTAGGCATGAATCGTTTCGGACAAATGAATACATTGCGTAATCAAATTTTCCTTGGCTTCATGCTCGTTATGGTTATCGTGCTGGGGGCGGTCGGCTTTTTTACGTATGATCAAGTTTCGGTTCTGCTGCGCAACAATGCGGAAAAACATATTCAACAAACGGCTGTTCAAGCGACAGGCAAGCTGGATGTGCTGCTGCGGCAGATCGATACGTTCACGATGCAGGTAGCAACAAGCGCAACGATCCAGCGGTTGATGGCACAAGAGGTGCAAGGACGAAAGATCAGCTTTGAAGAGCGTCAATCCCTTCAGCAGGAGATACGAAAGCAAGAAGCTTATGCAACGGGGATTCGCTCATTGGAGCTGTACACAACGGACTATCGGATGCTGTTCCCTCTCACGGATATAAGCTTGGACAACCGGGTATCTATGGACTGGCTTAGCCTTGTGGACAAGGGAAGAGGCAGGTTGGTCTGGTTCGGGATGGACCCTAGGTACCCCGATTCCATCATTGCGATTCGCCATGTTCGGCTTATTGACCATTCCTTCTCGCATGCAGGGTATTTGATGGTGCAAATTGATAAAAAATATTTTGAGCTCACCGAATCGAATGGAAACGCTGACAATGGTTCCAGCGAAATGATGGGTTTATTCGATGCCGAGAATCAGACGATTACCTCCGATTTTTCGAAGGAAGTAGACGTTGAGAAGATGCTTAATAAAGGAGATGAGACGGTAACGCTGGACGGAGAACGGTTCATGGCCATTGAGAAAAAATCGGAAATGACCGGCTGGAAAATTATTATTTTAACGCCGATAAAGTATGCTGCCGAAGGCATTTCGATTTTGCGTACCGTTATTATTGTTTCGATTTTAGTAGGCGGCATGTTATTTCTTATTTTAACGTTTATTTTATCAACGATGATTACTCGCCCAATATTGAATTTGATTAAAGTGATGCGCAATGCGAAGTTTGGAACCTTGAAGCCGATACCGGTTACGTCCAAAACGATGGAAATTAATGAGCTTAATAATACGTACAATCAGATGGTTGGCTCTTTGAATGAGCTCATTGATGTTGTCTATCAGAAGGAGATTGTTCAAAGCCGGACGGAGCTGAAGGCGCTGCAAGCGCAAATTAATCCGCACTTCTTGTTTAATACACTGGAAGCCTTTTATTGGGCACTGGATGAGAAAGGCGAAGAGGAGCTGGCGGATGTTGTTATTGCAATGTCTGGTTTGTTCCGATATGTCATTTCACACGCGGATGAGGATGAATGGGTAACGATCGGTGATGAGCTTGAGCATGCGCAGCGGTATTTAAAAATAATGGATATGCGCATGATCGATAGGCTGACATGGAAGGTTGAATCAGATGAAAATTGCCGCAGTGTGCCGATTCCTAAGCTTCTTATTCAACCGCTCGTGGAAAATGCTATTCTGCATGGCGTTGAGCAGCGAATTGGGGCAGGCACCGTTGTTGTTCGGGTCGAGCCGTCTGAGCGGACGGGTTATACTCGCATCGCTGTAACGGATAATGGACCAGGCATGGATGAGGAGAAAATTCGGGCGTTATACGCAGCAATGGACAAGGGTCAGCATCAAGCTTCCTCCAAAGGAACTGGAGTTGGCATAAGCAATGTGGAACGAAGATTGCTGCTTTATTATCATTTGGAAACCAAAGGCTTGGAAATTAAGAGCGAGATCGGCAGTGGCACAACCGTCGCCTTTGAGATACCGAATGAACATGGAAGGGGAATTCCAATTGAAAACCATACTGATCGTGGATGATGAACCGAGAACGAGGGAAGGCGTACGCAAAGTACTTGAAGCATGGTCGGCTGGACAATATCGGATAGAGACCGCATCCAATGGGATAGAAGCGATGGAGTGGCTGAAGCATAACGAGGCGAATTTGCTAATCACCGATATACGCATGCCTGAAATCGGCGGGCTCGATTTAGTGGAGCGAATAAACGAGCAGCTGCTGCATCCTCCTGTCGTCATCATTATTTCGGGTCACCCTGAATTTGATTACGCGCAGAAGGCGCTGCAGTTTGGCGTGGTCGAATATCTGCTCAAGCCTTTGGATAAAACTAAACTTATTAAAGCGGTAGAGCTTGCTATGAAGAGAGAAGAAAGCAAACACCGGATTGAGCGCATGGAGAAGCTAATGGACCCGAAGCTGCTGGATATTGCGCAGGAAGAAGACAGCTACAGCCCGCAGGTGCAAGAAGCGATTCAGTATTTAAAAGACAATTTGCAGAAGCCGCTCACTATGCGCGATACAGCAGAGCATTTGCATATGAATGCAAGCTATCTCAGCGTGCTCTTTAAGGAGCAGACGGGGCTTACGTTTAGCGATTATTTGACGAGAAAAAGGGTGCAAAGAGCTAAGGAATTACTGTCTACGACAAGACTTGCGATTGCTGATATTGCTGAACAAGTTGGTTATCAAACGGCGAAATATTTTGTGAAAGTATTTCGTTCGCTTGAAGGAACTAGCCCGGGTCAATACCGAAGAACGATCGCTCATTCCGAGGAGACAATCCAATAAAAGTAGTATTTTCCCCAATTCATGTACCCTTACGATGCTGACATCGTGTTGATAAAATGGATTTGTAAGATTCAAATCTATCACCAGCAGAAAAGGGGTTGTAAACGTGTTCAAAAAGAAATGGACGATTCTCCTATTGACTCTATGTCTTGCAGTTGTTGCAGCAGGCTGCGGTCAAAATTCGAACAATGGCGGTAAAGAGGGTTCAAAGAATGGTGCAAATGGAAGCGGTTCCGAGAAAGTAACGGTTAACTTTATGCACTTATGGCCTGAAGGTGTATCGGCTGGACAAAACAAAATTGTGAATCAAATTATTTCTGAATATCAAAAAGAGAACCCTAACGTTACGATCAAACAAGAAGTGCTGGATAACGAACAATATAAAAATAAATTGAAAGTGCTTTCAGCATCAAACCAACTGCCGGATGTAGGCGTGACTTGGGCAGCGGGCTTCCTTCAACCGTATGTTGAGGGCAAGCTGTTCACACCGCTGGATGATTTGCTAAGCGGAAATCTTAATGGCAAATTCGTCAGCGGCACAACAGAGGCTTATGCTGTAGACGGTAAAACGTATGGTTTGCCGCTCGAATTCAATATTTCACCGGTATATTACAATAAAGCGCTTTTTGAGAAATACAAGCTGGAAGTGCCTCAAACCTACGAGCAATTTAAGCAAGTTGTGAAAACGCTCTCTGAAAACGGTGTCGCGCCAATCGCCCTTGGCAACAAGGATCGTTGGACAGGATCATTGTGGTACATGTACCTTGCAGATCGTTTTGCAGGACAAGAAGCATTGTCCAAAGCAATTAGCGGCTCAGGATCTTTCAAGGATGAAAACCTAGTAAAAGCGGCTAGTGAGGTTCAAACGCTTGTAGACAGCAACGCATTCGTAAAAGGCTTTAACGGCTTGTCCAACGAAGAAGCAAAATCAGAGTTTCTGAACAGCAAAGCAGCTATGTACATGATGGGTACGTGGGAGCTTCCTAACTTTACAACGAATGAAGATATTCCTAAAGAGTTCCGCGACAGCGTTGGTTTCTTCAAGTTCCCAACGGTTGAAGGCGGCAAAGGCGATATCAACAGCTGGGTAGGCGGACCAGGCGTTGGATTGTTCGTTTCAGAAAGCTCAAACGTCAAAGCAGAAGCGAAAGCTTTCGTAGAATATTTTGTGGAAAAATGGGGCGAGCAATCCGTTACTGGAGCAGGTGTTATTCCAGCAACGAAGGTGGATACTTCCAAGCTTGAGCTGCCTCAGCTATATGTAGATTTGTTCAATGAAATGAACAAAGCTAGCAGCATTACCTTGTTTGCAGATGTACAAATGCAAGCAAATGCCGCAGAAACGCATCTCAACCAAATTCAAGCGTTATTCGGCAAAGCAGTGACTCCAGAGAAATTCTCTGAAGAGCATGATGCGGCCATTTCCAAAGGAAACTGACAGCTTCTAGAATAGGGAGCAGGGAAGCCGTTTGCCCGGCAAAGGATGCCGGGTAAACGCTTACTGCTTGAGAATGAGAAAGGAGTCGGCTAATTTGGATAAGGTCATGTCGAACAAAAGAATCATTGCGCTGTATGTGCTGCCTTCTCTGCTTCTGATATTAGCTATTGTATACATTCCAATCGTTCTGACTGGCTATTATGGATTAAACCAGTGGAATGGCATTGGAGCGATGAAATTTATTGGTTTGGATAATTATCAAGCTCTAATTAAGGATAAAATGTTTTGGAACAGCGCTGGTCACTCACTTATGTTAGCTGTTTTTTCAACACTTAGTCTCATTCTCTATTTAGTTATTGCTATGGTGTTGTCCGCCAAACTAAAGGGCGTCAATTTTTTTCGCAAAATATATTTGATTCCGATGCTGCTGTCGTCCGTAGCGATTGCACAGCTTTGGCTGAAAATTTATCATCCAACGAATGGGATTCTGAACAGCTTTCTCGAATCCATTGGGTTTGCAAATCCTCCCGCATGGCTGGCTGAGTCTTCACTGGTATTGTTTGCTTTATTCATTCCAATCCTCTGGCAGTATGCGGGCTTTTATATTTTAATTTATTACGCTGCGCTTAAGAACATCCCAGCTTCACTTGAGGAAGCGGCGAAGATTGACGGCGCGAACGCCTTTCAAATCGCCTACAAGATCAAGCTTCCGCTGGCGATGGAGGTCATTAAAGTAACGATCGTGCTGGCGATTGTTGGAYCGCTTAAATACTTTGATCTGATTTATGTCATGACAGATGGTGGGCCAAATGGCTCCAGTGAAGTGATGGCATCGTACATGTA